>NZ_JACETT010000028.1:0-51790 GCF_013912365.1 Thermoactinomyces intermedius | reverse complement strand
CCAACTAAGTGGTACTAACTGTCCATGAAAGAGGCACTCCTGAAAATCAAATTTTTCAGGAGGTTGTTCATTATGGACAAAAATATTTTCACAAATGACTTTGTTAACGGTGTTAACGACGATTTTTACAAAGGTGAGCCGAAGATTAATAAGCAGACTTTCAAAGAAAGAACTTATTATGTAAAACCCTCCCATAAAGAAATGAACCAATACGCACTCAAAGTACAGGAAATGAAAGAAAAAGGCATGAACTACCATGATTCATACGAATATTACGAATTGTTGCGTCCTTTCTACGGCCCTTGCGGGTTCCGTAACGGTGTTCCAGCTAAGAACTTTGTCCAAACTCACACCGAAAGAATTTGGCATATCTTCCGGGATGAAACAATTTTCTCTGACCAGCTTTGGAAAAACTTTGAATATACAATCGAAGCGTATGACCCGCACTACAACTTTGAGGAAAGTTTGCGGGAAAATGCCCGCAATCAGGAAGACAAAGATAGTGTGAAAAACTTCAATTCCCTTTGTGTCAGAACTGCTCATCGGCTGGCGGCAAAACAAAAGAATGATTTGCATAGGTATAAATCAAAATTAAAGAAATCTAACATCCCCAAAGAAGTAAAATACTCTTTGAATGAAGAGATTTACCACCCGTTATGTGAGGAAGACACCCTCGGAGATATTCTTGTGGAAGATTGGGCTGAGGAGTTGGCGACCAGAGGGAATTTCTATCATAAAGAAAAGGTTAAGTTCATTGTTAAGTTGCTTCCGAAGGGGTATAGCCAATCCGATATTGCATATCTCATGGAACGGGAGTTCGGCACAAGTTACAGAACAAATTTGAAGTTTTTGTCAAGAACCCTTGAAAAGTTGAGAGTCATAGTTGAACAAATTGAGGAGTACGAGGAGTTCAAATATCTTGCGGAAAACAAGAAAAAGCCGAAAACAAAGAAAAGGCAAAACCCAGAAAATTCAGCTTTCTATGACGTGAAGGCATTCAACCGGAACAAGGAACGCAAGGAAAAATACGAAGAATTCACACAGGGAACAGAGGTAAAAACATACAAGCTCAGCCCTGAGGAACTGGAGGCTTTGAGAAATAAATAAAAAATTTTTCAGGTGGATGTCTAATCGTGTATCTAACCCTCGCCTTAGGGTTGGGTGAAAAGGGTTAAAAAGGAGGAGTTTTGAATGGCAAGCAAAAAACTCCCGCCAGCTAAAAACTGGCGGGAACTTGATATCAATGATTGGAATGCAATCACCTTCTACGAGTATCTAAAGTACATGCACTTGAAAACTTACGGGACAAAGTACTCCGTTAAGAACATGGGAATGCATAATGGTTTGGTTAAAAGGGTTTATCAAAAACACGGAAAGCAAGCCACAAAGCGTTTTATTGAGCTTTGCTTTCACAGGTTTAAACCCCGAAATGGTCATAAGGGAGCAAATTTCATCTACTTCTACACGTACCTAAAGAAGTACATGGAAGATGCAGAAAAAGAAATCGAAAAGAAAAACCGGATGATTGAGAACGAAAAAGTGACGTATGAACAAATTCAGAATGTGATTGATATGTTTTGATTCCCATTGACTTTGTTAGCTTCTTTGACTAATTCAACTTAAATTAAAGGAGTGGAAATCATGAGTTTTTCTAAAAACTGCATTTTGGCTCAGTATTGCGGAGACAAAGATACCAAAAAGTGCAATAAATTGTGCCCCTTTTATATTCATCTTCACGGTGCTTCAGGGAAAGGAGGAAAAATCTTTGAATCAAATATCCCCCTCGACTACTCCAGAATGACAGTTAAACAAAATCCTGTGCGACAAAGTCAGAGTACTGTTTACACACAGATAGATAACTACGTCAAAACTTTCCCCAGAATGTTCAATGGAGAAAGAATCCGTTCACTTTACCTATATTCCGAATCTCCGGGAACAGGAAAAACATCTACTGCTTGTGCAATCGCCAATGAATATTTGTTAGTTCATTGCATCGGAAGTTGGAAGCGAGGACAGCGCCCAAAAGATGGTGTTGTATTCTTCCTAGACTTCAATGCTTGGCAGACCAAGTTTAATGAGTTCAACAACCCACGCATTTCCCAAGATACTGCAGACAAAGCTGCTAGAAGTTTTTACCATTCTCGAGATGCCGCAAAAAATGCGGAACTATTAGTTATCGATGATATCGGAATTCGAAACCCAACTGAGGCATTTAGTTCTGTGGCACATGACCTTATAAATCACCGTGCCATTTACCGTAAACCAACTATTTATACCTCAAACGTTCCTCTTAAAGAGTTGATGGATAAATATGATTCTCGATTATACGACAGAATTAAAGACCAAACCGTTGAATTAGTTGGGTTTCAGGAGAAAAGTTTCCGGGGAGTTCGGAAAGATTGGGATTGAGGTGGGAGGTGGTTATATGAAATCAACGTTTGAGATTGGGGATTTAGTTAAAGTCAAAGGATATTCAAGCGTATTTGAAGTCGTTGGATACCGTGAAGATGAAGCTGAAGAATGTTACATCGTTAGGCAATACCTTTTGGGGGACTACGTAGACGATTTGATAGCGTATCCGGAAGACATGCGTATTGCAACTGATGCCGATATAGATGAGTATGAACAAAATCCGCTTTTTTATATGCGAGAGTTTGAACCTCCTAATGCGGTTGTTTTAAAACCTCCAAAACCACGTGTCAGAGAAGACGAAAAGAAAGTATTGGATGAACTTGCCGAAAACAGAAGGAAAATCGCAAAGCTCAAGCATTGGCAAGATTGGTATTTAGACTTGTATCAGTTTACGGGTAATAAAAAATACCTTCGGCGGGTTGAAAAGATTTCCAAAATCATCAATACAATCCCCACCCGTGCATTTCAAATCAAAAATGATTAAGGAGGCATTCTGATGTCTGCAGGTTTTAAATTCATCTCCAAAATGTTGGATAGCAAAAATGTTGATGCGTTTAGTAAATATGGGATTGATGCTGAAAAATTCCCGACTCCTGAAGAACGGGAAGTATTTAGATATCTTGAATACTACATCAGGGAAAATCGCACACTCCCCTCACCGGAAGAATTATCAGCCAAGTTTGAGGACTTTGTTTACATCCCAAATGTCGCATGTTCATTTGACACTCTTGCGAAAGAATTAAACGGCAAGTTCATCCAGATGAGCCTTGCACGTCTTGTGCAGGGCAATGTTGGGGCTGATGACGAATTTGCAAAACGTGACAACCTCTCCAGCCTCATCAACGAAAAGGACGGATATGAACTTATTGAATGGTTAGCTGATGAAGTAGACAAAATCAAACAGAGAATAAATTCTAATCAAAAAATCGGGCATAACATCAAAACTGATTTTGACTGGTTCTTGGATGAATATGAACGGAGAAAACAAGGAAAAACCTTTAAGGTATTCCCTTCCCGCTTCCCTTCGCTCAACAAGATTATGGGAGGCGGATACTCAACCGGGAATATGTATACATGGTTTGGACGTTCTGGTCGTGGGAAATCAATTATAGCTCTGATAGAAGCAATCACCGCGGCAATCAACGGAGCAACCGTACTTTACTGGGGTTTAGAAATGCCAAAGTATGAGTTATATGCACGTGCATACTCTTTCCTGTCAGCACGAAGAGGGATTTTCACAGCACAGATTGACGGGATTGACTATGAAGTAGGTTTCCCTCAAAGAGATATACTGATGGCGAAGATGTCACCTACTTTTTACCACGGGTTCAAGAACTTTGTAAAAACCATAGACCAGCAAATGAAAGGCACAATCATTTTCCGGTGCATTGACGATGAAGATTTCATGCGGCGGGATTTAAGGGAATTGGAATTTGAGATTAGACAAACGGGTGCTGACGTAGTTGTGATTGACCCCGCATACTACATGGATATGGAATTCAATAGTTCCAAAACAGCCGGAGGAGACATGGCGGCAACAAGTAAAAAGCTTCGCCTTATGGCAGGAAATTTGGGTGTCGTTTTACATGTCATCACTCAAGCGGAAGAAACAAAAGACCAATATGCAGAGGACGGAGAACGTGTTTTGACGCCGCCAAAACGGAACGAAGTTAAGAAAAGTAAGCAACTTCTGGAAGATGCTTCGCTTACTATTGGCATTGACACTAAAGACGGGCAAGGTGTTATTGTGCCCGCCAAGGGAAGAAACGGCGGAGAAGACGAAAAAATTGATATTGTATTCCTCCCTAACTACGGGCTTGTGCAGGAAATGCCTTCCGCTGAAGAAGCAGAAGAAAAGTTTACCGTTAATTTTTGATGTCCCTAGTGAAGATGTTGGAGTCAATAACTTTTATTACTGGAGTGGTGAAACGTGAGATTAAAAGGATTTGACGTTCCTGTTGATGTGGAAGCTGAGTTAAGGGAATTTGATTGGGAACAAGCCAAGTGGACGGGTGAAAAATTAATTGCTTGCTCTCCCTTTAGAGACGAAAGTCGACCATCATTTTACGTATGGCTGGTGGATACAGACCAAGCTTGGGCTGGTTCGTGGGGAGATAGTGGAGGTTCCGGTGAGTTTGAAAAAGGAGGGTTTATTTCCCTCCTCTCTTTTTTACGGAATGAATCGCCTGAAGAAACTGTGGATTACTTGGTGACTAAGTATGGAACATACATTGACGGTCATATTGTCTTGAATAGGTTAAATGTGAATCTAGAAGAGAATGCACGGAAGCCCCTTCCTTTAAGCTTGATTGAAGGACTTCAAGAACATCCCTACCTATCCAAACGGGGAATATCAAAAGGTGTACAACGGGCATTAAAAACTGGATATGACACAGAGAAAAAAGCCATTGCTTTCCCGTGGTTTTTACCTAACGGTAAGCTAGCGGCTGTTAAGTATCGGAGAACATCTAGTAAAAGGTTTTTCTATGCAAAAGGAGGATATCCTATCCGGAATCTTTTGTATGGAGTGCACATCCTTCATCAAAAAGACTATCTAGATACAGTTGTTGTTACAGAAGCTGAAATCGATGCAATGACCGCAATGACTGCTGGCTTCCCTGCGGTTGCGGTTGGAGGTTCGCAATTTAGCCCTAAGCATACATCCGCTTTGATGCAGACAAAAGTCAAAAATGTCATCATTGCTTCTGATAATGACGAGGCTGGGGCTAAATTAGCAAAACAGATTGAGGATGCATTGAGCTTTCAATTCAATCTGTATAAAGTCGAGTTTCCCGATGGTGCTAAAGACTTGAATGAGTTGGGCATTGAGAAATGTAATAAGGCTTTAAATGGTGCTAAAAAACTGAATAAGAGATTTTTGTGACAAAAAGTTGAATAGCAACACGAAATATTATTTTGGGGGTGAGTGTATGCAAGCAATCTTTGTGTTAAGTTTCATAGGAATATTCCTAAGCCTTGTCGGACTAATTTTCAAGAAGACAAGAAAACATGCTTGGAAAGTTTTGATTGTGTGCGTTGTTTTGTTTGGTATTAGCGGATTCTTCGTACCTGCAGAGGAAGAACCCGCACAGGCAGTGAACAAGCAGGAGACTCAGGAAGTTAAGAAAGAAGAGTCCCAATCCCCTTCTCAAGAGGAAGAGTATATTAAGTATGCTAATCATTTGGTTAATCGGGTGGGATTCGCCATTGACCTGATTAATCATGGTTATGACCTGTGGAACTCAAAATATGCCCCAGGTCAAGTAAATCAAGGCATAAAAGAGTTGGAAAACGAAGTTAAGGAACTGGATAATCTGAGCCCTGCCAACTCACAGGCACAACTCCATGAGGAATTTAAGAAGGAAATAATAAACATCAGAGACACAGCAAAAGACTCTTTAGATTTAGCTAATCAAGATAAATTAGATGAGGCAAAAGATAAAATGAGTTCAATTGACCTTGACGCTATTCGGAACAAGTTAAATCAATCATAAAGAAAAAGCCCGAGGAATAATCCTCGGGTTTTATTTTTAGGCGAAAAACCCCATGGTTACCAGCAAGTTAATTATTTGCTTTATGCCATTTATGATTCCTTCGCTTATGCTAAAGCCAAGGGTTTCTAAAATGACAATAACCAGCGCAACTGCCGCTAACCATACGTCTTTGTTTCTTAATACATTTAGGATTTTGCCCCATCTCTTTTTCACCGGGCGTCACCTTCCTTTTGAAGTTATTTAACTGAGGTTAACTGATTAGCTAACCTCAGCACATCTATTAAAATCATCATTTATAGTCAATCCTTTGGATTTCGATTTTCTCTGCTTTATTGTCTTTGATGGCGTTTTGGACAGCCTCAAGGACGTATTTGTCATACGCAGAAGTAACCACAGGCTCCCCATCAACTACCACTTCATAAGCTGGTTCTTTCGGCTTCTCCTCCGGGAATAAAGCATACCAAGTCGTGAAATCAACAACCCCTGTTGCAGGAAGCCCCTTACCAACAGGAACAGCATTACCGTCTGCATCGTGTCTTTCTTGCCATGTGCGAACGGCTCGGGCTGTGGCAACACCATAGTAGCCGTCAGCATTTATTTTCAATCTATTCTGAATCTTTTTCACAGCATCCCCTTTAGAACCAATTTCAAAAGGAGCGTGATAATCTTCTACATATTCAATCTTCGGAAGCTCGCCAAAAAGTGCTTTCCAAGTCTTTTCACCCACAATTCCATCTGCTGTTAAGCCTTTTCCAATCGATACAGCATTACCGTTTTCATCGTGCCTTTCTTGCCACATCTTCACGCTTTCTTCCGTAGTAGCTCCAAAATATCCGTCAACCTTCACTTTAAGTCTTTCTTGAAGCTTGGACACAAGTTTAAGAAAACCGTCTTTATGACCTTTCTTCAAAGGTAATTCGTCCATCTCAACATACGTTGTGGCTGTTCCTGTGCTGGTGCTTGTGGGTTTCCATCCGTTAGGCCATTTTGCACGGCATTGGGCAAGGGACAACCCACCTGTCATTTCAAAGTGTGGGTAATCTTTAAAACTCGTCCAATCACCACCCCATTCAAATCCTTGTTTTTTACAAATGTTAACAAACTGTTTCCACTTACTGTTTACATCCCAACAAGCCTTGCCATTCTCGATTAAGCAGAAGTCAAATGCTAAGCCGAAGTTGTGATAAGACTGCCCGGCTTTTGCATTAGTGACAATCTTACCCGGTTTTGTTCTTCCTTGCGCGTAAAGCTCATTTTGTTCCGCAAATGTCCTTAAACCTTGCGTAACAAGGATGTCAAGACCAGCTTTTTCTGCTTCTGCTAGTGCCTTTTGTGCCGCATCTCTCACATGAGGTTGAAGCTCCGCAAGTCTTTTTTGGTTTGTGTTATGGTAGGTCATTGCCATATGCATCATCCCCTTTTCTTCTCTTTTAATAAATCAATGGCTTCTTTTAATTTTGGAGGGACTGGAACCCCTGCCCTCATAGCATTTTCAATGATGCTAATCATTTCGTTAACTACAAACCACATGAGGGTTGAGTTTCTGATTACATCTCCAGTATCCAAAACCATATCGGCAATATGGGAAGTTGCAATCAGCGAGAATATCAAAACCTTTTTTGCAATCCCAATTAAACCCCTAACTGAGGAAATTTTCCCGTTTTTCCCTGCGGCAACTAGCCCCGTGATTACATCGAAAAACCACAGGGCAATAAACACGCCAAACAATTCATGCCAAGTTCCAAAGATATAAACTAGAACCCCACCAGATACAGAAACTACTGCCTTGAAGAATGTTTCCATATTCACCACTTCCCTACTCATACACAATTTCCAAAGTTGCAGAACGACTCATAAGCAAATAGTTTTGTTGGGAACCGCTGGAATCGTAAATTGCAATTCCTCTCGCCGTTCCGTTCTTCAATGCCTCGCCGAAGGATTTCGGAAGTTCCACCCATTTACTTTCGCCAGGACTAAAGCTTGCCAAGTTCCCCGCACTGTTTGATAATGCCGGACTTCCCCCAGATGCTGACGTGTTATTGTGGGTATAGAAGTATAGCGGTCTACTGCTGTAGTAACCGCCTTTCGATTGGCGAGTGAGGTATATGCGGATACTCTTAATCGTTTTCCCAGATAAAGCATTCCTAATATTCTGATAATCAAAGAACCATAAACCACGATAGTTACCAATTTGGGGTGCCCAGCTACCGGGGTCACCTTGGTAGACGCTGTCTGTTCTCCACCCGTAGGTTGGTTCATAAGAACCACAACCAGTAGCACTCCACGTACCCTTTCCGGGCTGTGCGCCAGTACTTGGCTTCTGACCTGCTGATGCTTCACTCCACGTTCCGGTAATTTGACCTCCGCCGGGTGTTGAGTGAGAACCTAGCGGTTCTGTCCCATAGCCGGAAATCAAACCACTCCCTGAAGCTCGAAAGTTTACATCACAGCCAGAACCTGCGTTGTCAACGGCGTGGATGGAACCACCTAATGAAGCAAATATTTGTGCTGAGGTTGCGTCATACACTTGACAATTGATTACCTCCATATTTGCTCCTTCCGCTTGAATACAGAAAGATGCTTTCCCCTCTGCCTTAAGCGTCATGTCCTGAAGGACTACCCAGTTTGACGCATAGCAGCGGATACAAGCCGCTACGAAGCTGTCTTGTGGGTGCTGAATTCCGTCATGAACAATAGTTCCACCGATTAGTCTAATTCTGTGGTTACATGAGCCAATTCTAAAATGTCCATTTAGAATGGAGTCATTAAACCTAAATTCAATGATGCCAGACCCAAATTTCCCAGTTAATTCAACAACTTCGTTAAGCTCACTACCTTCCTTCATTTCCACAATGATATAAGCGTTGTTGGCTTCTGGCAGGCTGTCAGTTAGTTTTTTCAGGGTAGCAAAAGGAGCGAATTCTGTGCCGTCATTTTCGTCTGAGCCATTATCAGGGTCGATATAATAAGTTAGATTCGTATAGTTTTTTGTGACCACGTTGTTTCCTTTGATATGACCTACAAATAGCTCATCAAACCCTTGCGTGCGGGAATCCATTTGACAAACTATCTCATTTTCATCATTTAGCAAGTAAAACCTACCGTCTTGTCCAATACCGTTAACGACTCCGCCCAAATACAGTTGACCGCCTCGTACACGGTCAGCAAGCATCGTTCCAGCAACTACCTTGTCAGCAAAAGCACCATCACCTGTTATGAAAGTGCCCCCACTCCAGTCCCAACCACCAACCGTAGAAGGGTCACCACCGGGAAGTCTTTCATTTGATACGGCAACAATCCCATTTCCAATGAAGATAGCTTTTGTCGGATTTTGGTCTGGCGGTTTATCAAGGTTAAGCATTCCACCTTCTGTTAATCGAACGGTTCCGGCTCCTGCTAATATCTCATTCCGGATGGCATCAATGTAGCCATCAAGCCAAGAAGTCGGAACAGGTTTATCTTTAACCCGTTCTTCTAAGTCAATTTGACGCTCAACATGTTGGAAGGGATTTTGAACATTGCCAATTTGAACTTTAGTACTTTCCGGATTGATTAAGTCCCTTTCAATTTCAAGCACTCTTGCTTTCAGTCTCAATTCCGGGTTGAACTTGCGGTCAATCACTACAACCTCATCACCAAGCCTAACGGCTTCGTGCCGATGTCCTTCTACAGTCTCAAGGTCAATCACATCAAGTTCATAGGATACAATTGGTTGGCTAAGTTGTTGATATGCTTCCCACGTTCTCTCAAGCAATTTAACCGGGTCTTCCTCGTCTTCAAATTCAATGACACGTTCTCTATGAATTAACCCACCTTGACCGTCTGGTCTTCCGTAGCGTTTTAATGCCTCTTCTGTTCCTACCCAATCCTGCCCTAACGGTTTATCAACGGGGTCTCCATTGGCAACCGACCACTCAACCTCCGTGAAATCTAGCTTTCTGCCATATCCTGTGCCCTCTTCGTTCTCCTCACCTTTTCCTCTGCCGATAAGGGCAGTACAGAGGTTGGACGTGTCAACGGTTCTTTTGATATTGGTTACGTCTTTACCATAAACAAACCGCTTGCCTCTGAACTGCCCACGTTGGCTAAACAAATCCACAAATCTTCCGGTTATTTTGCTTCCGGTGAATTCTGTCCGAAAACGCAACTCTCCACCGAACAGTTCAACAACTTCATATATACATTGAAGAGTTGATTTGTTATAGAAGACATGGGTGGAAGTTTCATTTCCATCAACATGTCCGACATTCCATCGTGTTTTTTGCAAAATTTGGTTCAACATATATTCTGCATCTCGGTTTTCAGGTCGAATATCACGGATAATATAGTCATTTAATTCGGTATAGGCGTGCTCACAATACGCATGCCGGACAAAGTCTTCCCCATGTTCGTCCTCTATTTCTTTAATGACAAACTCCTGCCAGACACCGTCGATATCCTGATACAAGACAATGTTCTCTTCCACTACAAATTGAGCTTTTGGATGATTGGCAGGCACAGAGAACTCTAAAACGTTTTCCCCGTTAACCTGTTCCCTGTGCACTGCATCTAAGATGGTGGGATTGCTTCCGTTTTGGAGAATGGTCTCTATTTTTTCGTCTCTGTTTAAAATCCAAAGCTTCATAATTACACCCACCTTTCCGTAAACTCTAGGTCAACACTAGCCGCTCCGTCAGGGTCAAATAAGATTTGGTCTCCGTTTTTGATTGCGAAGAAGTCAGAGTCAATCGACAGGTCTTCCATAATTAGGAGCGTATTTAATTTGACCGATTCATTAGCACAATCAATTTCCAACTTGTCTCCCGGTTGGAATTCATGATTGATAAGGATGAACTCCGAGCCGTTGGATATTTTGAAATAAGGGGTGGCTCTAGAAAATTGAACATTGAACCTAGGATACGCCGGATACGTCCCCAGATACTCAAGAATGTCATTACTACCTGCGGCAAGGTTGCCATCAAAGTGATAAACGTTGTTATCCTCTGTGGGAGTTGCAGGCTGATTTGAATTAAATAACTCCTCCACTTCCACAGCTTCTAGTGCCCTCGTGAAAATAACAACATCGTCTATAAGGTTATTCCAGTGATTGCTGTTTTCTCGGCTGACACCAAGCCACAGATATGTCATGCCATTGAAATTTAACGGGTAAACCGTCCTGTCTGCTTCGCCTTGGAATTCCCCATTCAAATAGAGGTAAATGTTGCTTGTGCCCCAAACCACTGCCAAATGATTCCACCCGGAACCTTTTGGAACTGAAATTGCTTCCTTGCCGCCAATCTCAAGCACGTATGAAGTTGTTTCCTCGTCCTTAAATAGATGGAATCTTGATTCCGTTCCAGTTGTGTCAAAAGCCGTGGCTTGAAGTTGTCTTTTCATTCCATCCTCGTATACCCACATTGAAATAGTTCCCGCTTCGTTTAGCTCTTCCGTCAGATGGTCAATCCATACCTTTAGTTCTTCAGGATTTCGATTGCCCGTATTATGCCAACTGGTGGGATAGCTTCGCTTCTCCAGTTGCCACCGAGACGCACCATTAGGAATAAGCCTTATAATATCAGTTGCCGGAGTAATTTTATTTGGTTCCTGTTGTCGGATATACCAAGTCATCGTGTCGCCAATAGTTGGCGTTTCGTTGGTGTCCTCTGTCACCAGCGTATACCTGATAGTTAAGTTCGAGTCGGATAAGTCAACATCTTCAACAAATGCCTGATTATGATTCATTTTTGACCACGTAGTTCCGTCAAGGCTATATTCAAAAATAACGGATGTTGCCTCTGCACCGTGGTTTTGCGGTAAGATGGCAGTTGAAGTAATCGCCTTGCCGATGTTGCTAACATCTACGCTAGGTAGCGTAATAGTTTTACTCGGAACATATCCTGAATAAAACTCGTAAGAAAGTCTATCAGCGGATGGCGTCAAGCTAACCCTGTTTGTTGTCAAAGTGACTCTATACTGAAACCTTCCATTAGACAAATCTGTTGCTTGGCTAATTCCCTGAATGACATTTCCTGATACAGGCATATATTCAGACCACGTATTACCTCCGTCAGTAGAAATGCGAGTCTCTACCAAAACGGAAGTACCTTCTGGGATAAATGCTGTTAATTCCGAAATAGCTCGGGATGCCTTCCCAACTTGGCTAATATTAATAGGAACGGATTCCCGGTACCCACTCGTGACATATCCGCTGTGAATTTGGATTTGCAAGGATTTTAGGTCGGGGCTGTCAGCACCATGGATGCTGAACAGTTCCACCATGACTTGTATTTTTGTCTGGTTTTCTTCCAAGTCTTCCCCTTCCAGAATATTGACTATTTCTGCGTCTACAACTTCAACCCATTCCCCAACTTCGCCATTATCGTCACGTCTGACATGGAACTTGACATCGTGAAAATACTCAGGTAAAGGGTCAAAATCCGTCCACGTTGGAGTTAAATAAGCATTTGCGACCAGCTTTGCGTCAGAAATGTCAAACCACGGAGACTCCCAATAGCCGTAATAAACATTTCCTGCAGGCGGTGCTCCCCGGTCTTCTTGATGATAAATAACCCAATCAAGCGCTAAGGAACTCCCTGCCGGAGCTACTCCAGAAAAGAAGAACAAGATTAAAGCGGTTGAGTAGTTGGTCATCGTATAAGTTGTGTGCAAATCCCCGTCAACATATAGCTCCGCAATACTCCCTGCTGATGCCCCTGCCGGAATCCGGATACGTGCCATCCGCCATTCCCCATTAGTATCAGGGAGGTACAGGTTAGCGAGTATGGAACCATTTGATACATAGACGGATATTCCATTGTTGGCATTTTGTGTTTTAAATCGAAATTCCATCGTAAAGCCATTAGCGAAACTCAAGCTAACATTTTTTCTCATTCCCCCAGATTGTGACTGCCCACCAGTCTTGACAATCTCCACGTATTCCGGGTATTGATTGATTTGAGTATTAGAAGCGTTATGGTTCGTCCAGTCCACGTGATTATACATATCCGACCAATATTCCCAATCTAGAATATTGGTTAGCTCAAGATTTTCCCCAGCATCAGCCCTTGTGTTGTGGTGGGTTCCGGAGTTCCAGTCCGTAGTTGTTTGGAAAATCTTTTCGACGTCAACGCCCGATTTCGTTAACTCGAGAAAGTCATTGTCTACTTCTTCAACCCCGACCAGTGTTCCTGATTCCCAACCACGGTCAACAGCCCCTAGGTAATCCGTTCCCTCTTTTTCAAGTGACAGGATGGGCAATTCTTCGGTCTTTTTATGTTCGATGCCTGCTGAACCGTTAACCGTTGTCAAGTAGTAGTCAGCACCTTTTACCACTGCTAACTCCTCAACTTGAGGATTAGAGGCGGTTTCCAGCAGGTTTTCAGTTCCCTCTTCGACGAGGATTGCTTGGTCAAACTTACCGGGCTTATAAATTGGATAGTTTTCAGTTACTACCGTGCCATCTTCCCGATACCTTATACCTGCTCGAGAAAAAATAGCACTAGGAGAATCCACACGCTGAACCTTAGTTTCTCCATGTGCGAAAGGGTCAGGAGCAATAAATTTAATGGTTGTCCAACCATATTCAAGCATTTCATCTAAGTCAAGACTGTCGACACAAATTGCTTTATAATACAAGCCCTTTTCCACGCAAACCTCTAACTTTTCTAGATGCTCACTCCTCAACCAAGTGTTAATCCTCCGCACTCTCTGCCATAAATCTTGCCTACTTTCTCCCTGTAGAAACACATCAAATTCGATTTCGTAAATATCAGTTTCTACACCATAGAAATAAGCACCATGATTGCCTCGCACTTTCTGAAGGACGGCAGAAGACGGAGCGGTCATGCCCCGCCTTACTTCTAGTACCTTATCGAAGTAGTCTAATGCGTGTTGTCCCTTAAATTTAAACATTCAACCACCTACCTTATCTTAGGCGTCCTTTTGACCGCAACTGTCTTTGTTGGAGTTTATAAAGCTCGTTTGCAATTTGTTTTATGTCTGAGTCTTTTCTGACGTTGAAGGTATTTCCGGTAATGACTACGCCACCAACACCACCCATAGAGGATGAACCAACCCCAAAAGACACGCCAGAAACTGACGGTGCAATTGTGGGATTAGCCGTAAACTGACTTAGCGAAGCCAATTCCGAAGCCGCAAAACTTACTGTTTGTGCTAATTTCGGAATGCTGTTTTGAATGCCGGACGCAAACATGTTCATAAAGTTAGGAGCCCACTTATCGGAATCTGAAGCCGGCCCCTTCTCCGTCGGGCTGTGGAACCCGAGATATGAAGCAATTGTCCTTGCAACATTTTTCACTGTGGAAACGACACTGTTAATCTTGCTCTTTATCCCGGATGCAAACATGTTCATGAAGTTGCTTCCCCAACTATATGCCTTGGATGCCAGCCCAGACAAAGTACTGCTGATACTGGAAACGGTACTGCTAATTATGCTTTTAACACTATTCCATACACTGCTTGTTACGCTTTTAATATTATTCCAAGCACTCGTTACGGTGCTTCTAACTGCATTTGTAACTGAAGTTACAACGCTTTTTATGCTGTTCCATACGGAAGTTGCAGTTGTTTTAAGACCGTTCCAAAGCGGGGTAATAAATGATTTAATTGAGTTCCAGATTGCAGTTGTTTGACTTTTGGCTCGGTTCCACGCATTAACGATGAAATTAACTAAATCTTCAAAATAATAGTTGTGGTTGTACATCCACTTGAACGCACCAACTACAATATTTTTAATCCCATTCCAGACAGTAGACGCTACACCTGTTAACCAGTTCCAAGCGTTGGATATCCATTTTGTCACGCTATCCCAATTCTGCCAAAGCCAAATACCTGCCGCAACAATTCCGGCAATGACGGCAATGATGATACCGGAAGTCCCTGTCATAACTCCCGCAATAATCGTGAATGCTGTTCGAACTACATTACCAATGTTCAAGATGACGGGTGTTAGCCGTACAAGCCAGCCCCAAAAGGTAGATGCAAACCCTACAACTTTTGAGAAGCCGGAACCGAGCATGTTTAAGACCTGAGGCAACCTTGTTAGTTTCGGAAGAATTACCCCTATGGTCTTTAGTAGGTTACCGAAGAGGGAGGTTAGCGGCCCCAATGCAATAGTTACAGCACCTAAACCTATGGCTATCTTTTGCGTAGCCGGGTCTAGCTCACCAAACTTCCTAACCATCTCCGCCAAACGCTCTAAAAATGGAATCAATGCGGGTAGGATGTGCTCACTAATAGCAATCCCTAGCCCTTCAAGTGCCGACATAAATTCACGAAAGGCTCCCTTTGTGTTATTCGCCATTGTTTGCGCCATTTTCTGGGCTGAGCCGTCGGCATTCTCTAACATTGAGGTAAAATCTTGCAGACCAGAGGTACCCTCCTGCAACAAAACAGCCATTGCAGGACCTGCCTCAACACCAACCAATTCCATGGCATCAGAGGCTTTAACCCCTGCATTTGCGAGCACTTCGATAATTTCCGCTAATGATTTAGTTTTAGGGTTAACGTCTTCGGCAGTCAGACCATATTTTCTAAGGGTTTTTTCGGTACTCCCTGTTACGTTTGACAATTGGCTAAGAATACCCCGCAATGCCGTACCTGCCCGTTCCCCTTGGATACCAGCATTAGACATTAACGAGATTGCCGCCGCCGCTTCCTCTACACTAATTCCAAATGAGTTAGCAATAGGTCCTGCATAACCCATCGCATACCCCATTTGTTCAACTGAGGTATTAGCCGAGGATGCGGCTTTTGCAAGTACGTCTGCCATATGCCCCGCCTCTTCAGACTTCATGCCGAACGCAGACATAATGTTTGACGTAATGTCTGCGGCTCTGCCAAGGTCTAATGCCCCGGCAGTTGCAAGGTTCAATACTGCGGGCATGGCATCGATGATTTCGTTGGTCTTAAACCCTGCCATACCGAGGTATAGCATACCTTGAGCCGCCTCTGAAGCTGAGAATTTAGTAGTTTCCCCTAGTTGCTTAGCAACTTCCTTTAACTTTTCGAAGTCCTTTCCTGTTGCACCAGTAACAGCGGCAACTTTTGACATGCTTTCCTCAAAGTTAGCCCCCGCCAAGATTGCCGCCGCTCCTAGCCCTGCAAGTGGTGCTGAGATGTGCGTGGTCATTTTCTCCCCAATATTGCTGACAGTGTTTCCAATCTTCTGGAACTTACCGCCAAAGTTAGAGAGACTACCAGCACATTGGCTAATTGATGCTTCAATACGTTTTAGACTTGCATCTAGTCCCGACGTATCAGCCGTAAATTTTGCAACAACTTCTGCAATTGCCATTAACCGCTCACCTCCTTCCTATTTATAAATGCAAATTGTTGTTTTAACTCGTCCAAGCTCTTTTTCTTTTTATCCTTTTTGTGGGACTTATTTTTCTTTGATAACTTTGCCGGCTTTTCCAAGAACTTAGAGTTCATGATGCCCACCGCTAGGTTTTCAAGAAAATCAAAATACCTTTCTTCATCTTCCACTTTTCCTTTCAGCATGAGATGAAATTCATACGGGGACAGTCCCCAGAACTCATCCGGAAGAAGCCCCAGCTTACCAAATGCAACCTTTTGCAATTGTTCCCAATCAACCTCTTCTATTACTTCCCCGAGCCACCATTACCAGCATTTTTAGTTACGGACATTTCCAGCGCCTTCGCAACGGCATCTCCAACGTCTTCTAAGGACGGGGCTTCATCAAGTAATCGTCCAGTTTCTTCTAAAGTCAGGTCAGGATTTTCATGGAGAAGCCCTGCCCAAACCAAAGCACGTAAATCCTTCATTCGAAAGTTGTTTTTAATCTCTGTGAGCGGACGTCCTAAGGCTTCTTCTAGCTCGCAAAATGCACTGAACGTATATTTCAACTTCCGTTGTTTATCCAATTTCACAGTAACTGTTTGTTTCGCCATCCTCATCACTCCTTGTTAGATATATTAACCCTCTAATCCGGCACTGCCGCCACGGACAATTGAATATGGACCCCTTCCGGTCAATGTGAGAGAATACGACACGCCATCTTCTTGTGCGAATTCAAGGGGAAATTCAGACACAATTACTTCCCCTTGATACGTCAGACCAGACGGGAATTTAAAAGCAACTGACAGTGTTTGGCGGTTTTCAAATGCCGCCTCCAGTGCCAAAAGTGCCTCATCATCTTCTACCAAGAACCCGGAACACTCAATCGACCAACTTTTACGTCCCGGCAAATAATCACCAAATTCTCCATCAGTCTTACTGGAGACATCGACTTCTTCAGCATTACGGTTGAAGGTAGCATCTCCTTGACCACCCAAAACCTTCTGCGTACCATCCACATCTACGTATAACAACACATCAATACCAGCGACTTTATTAGATGCCATTTAACATCACTCCCCATCAGTGATTAGACTGCAATTTATTGAATATTGCGTTCTTTGGTTTTCGTCTTTTCCTATATACAAAGGCTGGTTGGCAATGCACAGGATTACAAAAGCATCACCAACGAAAAACCTAGACTTAGTGCGCAATGCTTTATAAATTTTCCACGCTTTTTCCTCAGCTTGTGCGGCACTTTCATTCCTCAGGAGGATTTGGACATTTAGGCGGTTAACATGAGGTTCAGTTGTGCCCGGCGTAATCCTCACCATAGCACAATTATTTTCAGATTGAGCGTAAAACTCATTGCTATATGTCCGAATATTAAAACTATTTTCAACAAACTTCCTCAACTCCTCAATCCTCATTAAACCACCTCCCCTAATCAAGTGCCTTTAAATTCCGTGCCAATCGCTCTTTAACATGTTTTTGATAAGCGCTCCGTTCCCCCATAAGTGGACGTTCAAGAAACTTAGCACCAACTGGATAACGTTTCCCTGACATTCCAATCCCTCCAGGCTTTCTCCGTGAGCCTTCCCCCAAGTTATAACTACCTTCATGCATTTTCAGTGCATAGTTGAAGCCTCGATTATACGCACGGTAAGAAACTTCCACGCTTCCTTGTGTAGGGGAAGTGTCAACTTTTTTGTTCCAACTAGACTCAAGATAGCCTGTCTCATGCGGAGCCGCTCCAGAAGATGCCCGAACCAAGTCATCTCCCACATCGTGAAGTGACATGTTTAATGCGGATTGAATAGACTTTGAAGCACTTTTCAATTTAGAAACATTTGTGGTGACTCTCGTTCTAATCCTCATCGCAAACTCACCTTTCTAAGAATCACCTTTCCTCCGTAATCCTTGATGGCTTTTATTGACAAAGGCTCACCTGAAATAGTTAAGCCACTGGAATCCGTAAACTCAATTTTGTCTCCATATCGGATTACTTCTTTTGGCGAAACGTATAGTGTGTATCGTGACGATACCTCTTCTCCGTTTTGGTTTAGAACAATCCGGGTTTGCTCTGAAATCCTCCCCTTCACTTCCCTAGACTCTCCCCAGATTGGCTCACCCCATCCGTCAATTCCTTCAAGTTTGGTTATTTTGATTTTGTCTTTCATAGGTATCCAAGCCATTTAAATCACCGTCCACAAGTCATAAGGATTATATCCCGTTTCGTACTCGATTTTCTGGACGGCTCTAGGAGAGATTCTAGGCGGAGCCTTTGCCATTGAAACTGAAACTCCATCGACAGATACGCTGGTAACTCCCAACTCTGCCTTTTGAATTGCGTCGTCCATGCGGAGAATCCATAAAGCCTGTTCATAGATGGCTTCTACTGGAATTTCAAAGTCAACATCACCTAAAAATTCGGATAAATCTTTTTCCGCTTGGTTCAATGCTTTGGTTTTCCTAGTGTCATCAGCTTCGTCCCAAGCTTCTGAGTGCAGAACATAGGTGTCAAAGTATTGTTGAGCGTCAGTGAGGCTTGGCATGGTCAACACCTCACTTTTCAGCTTTCTTTTTCGTGGTCTTTTTGGTGGATTTGGTTTTGGGTTTGGCTTCTTCGTTCTTTTCCTCTTCCTTTTCTTCCGGCTTGTCGATGCGGGTTACTCTATGATTTTGTTCAAGTGCTTTGATGATTTCTTCATCATCCGTTTGGGCAAAGCCGTTGGTGAATTGGATTTTCTTATTACCAACCCAAACGGACAAGAAGGCATGTTCACTTCTGAATTCAGCCATGGTTCCACCTCCGATTACACATCTTTGTAAATAATTGCAGCAAGGATTCCATAATCCTCAGGGAATTCTGCATCAGTGTCGTTTTTATAATTGAGCGATATCCTACCCGTAGCATAGAAGGGGAAATTATCCTGACCGTAAACCGTACCGCGTTCACCACGAACTTTAATACTTTGCGCATGTACGCTACCTTGTTCGTCTTCAACGTCACCTTCTACCTGAAGAATGGTTAAGTGCGGAACTTCCGGCGGAGTAGTATATCCAGAAAATTCTTGATGAGTCGGTTCACAATCCAGATACACCAAGGTTTTCCCCTCCGTAGAGTACGGGACACGAGGTGCCCAGATACTAGCGGAAGTTATTTCTACATCCTTAACGCCCAAATCGACAAAAGCAGATTTTGTTTCTCCGGGGGCAACAGGACCCGGGATTTGAATGTACCGGTAATGAACGCTCATTAACAACACCTCCCAAAAATGATTAGAAGAAAGGGGCATCCAATTGGGTGCCCCAATTCAATTAGCCAAGGTTCACCAATTTGGCATGCGCTTTTTCTTGCTTGAACTCGAGGGTATATTCACCCAAAAGCTGACCCATGATGAAGTCACCTTGTTTACCCATGTATTCATGGGAGAAGGAACGGTCACCCAAGGGGCGCACGGCAATCCGGTTCAGGTCAACAATAAAGATTTCGCTGGACTTCAGGTTGTCGTTCAGAATAATGGGGAACTCACCGAAGTCAGAAATGAAGGTATCAACTACACGTCCTTCAACCCGGTCATTCACCCCATGGCGAACAAGGTCTCTGCTAATCGCAGCAATGACCCGTTTTTGCTTAGCGGGAACCATGATAACGTGGTTGCTCACGGTCTTGAATCCACCAGCAGCATAGATTTTTTGGAGGGCATCATTCAGAACATCAACCGTGACATTTCCACCACTGACATCTTCCACGTTGGACACAATATAGTTGCGGATACCTTTCATGTACCGTTTCAGCCCGTTGTTCACTCCAGGACCAGCAATCATGGCTTTTTCCAGTTGCAAAGCCAGTTCGGATTGCTTGTGCAACCGTTGACGTTCATATTCATCAGCAAATCCATATTGAGCAACAGCCATAGCGGAGCCAGAAACCGAAATAGTTTCTTCAAAGATTTGAGTATAGTTTTCCACCAGTTTCCGTTGCTTAGCACGGGCTTCCCGAGCTTCCGCACCTTCTTCAGTTTCGTTGTAAAGAACTTCAATGACAGCACCTTGACCGTGGGCAGCCGCCGTGCTTCCCAGGTGCGCACGGCTCACGGTCACCGTGTTCCCGTTCACCGCCGTCACGAGCATATATTCTTCGTCAACTTGAACCACATGCTGAGGACGGAAGATGCTACCATCAGCCACTTCCAGCGTGGTGGCATCGTTGTCCGCAGCAGCCGTCAGGCGGGTTTCATAAGCAAACATTTCATCTTCAACCCACTCATGCTTCGTGTTATACACGGAGTCACCAAACCCAATCAGGCTAAGCAGCGGGATTTGATGCGGAGACAACAGGAGCATTTCATCAACAACAGATTCCTTTTTACCTACAATCAATTGAGAATTTTGTTGTGCCATAAAAACCAACTCCTTGTTAATTTAGTTAATTTAGTCAGAATGGTTATTTATTTATTTAACTCACGCTTAAGCTGTGAGTATCTGATAATGTCTTCCTGACGTCCGGTTCGTTTAGCTCTGTCATGAGCTTCTTTCAAAAGTTGCTCTTTCGTCTTTTCCGCCTTACCGGACGGGTTAGTAGGTGCACCTAAAACTTTGGGTTGCTGTTTTTTCTGAACCACCAAGAAAGGGTTTTGCTCTACAAGGTTTTTGACTAAATCGTCGATGTCCTCAACATCTCCATTTTCGTCAATGTTAAGCTGAAAAAGCTCATCTTTGACCAATTTCAAAGCGGCATCAACATATTCCACGTCATACTCCTTGGCTTTTTCCTTGAACTTAGACTGAATCTTTTCAGTACGATATTTGGCTTTAAATTTTTCGAATTCCTCAGACAAAGCGTCATACTCTTCTGCTTTCTTTTTCAGCTCGTCATTGCCATTCATCACTTCCTCAAGCTGTTTATTTAGCTCTTGGATTTTTGCTTCATATTTATTTTTAACTTGGTTTACCCTGTCCCCAATGATTGAATTTAATTGAGACTGAGTAAACATGGGTTTTTCGTGTTGTTCCCCCTGTTGGGTTTGTTTCACTTCTTGTTGTTTGTTTTCTTGTTCCATAGTACATTCCTCCTTAACCTTGCTTTGCGGCGCAAGTAGCCGAATTCCGCAGCAGCTTTTAACGACCTCACTGCGTGTTGGTCAAGGAAGCTTAATAGGGATTAATTCTGCTTGCTTTTACTTTGTACAGCTTTTTAATCTTGATAACATCCCCGTCACTTCCGGGTTCCAGAGTATACCCAATGTAAGAAGCAAGATTCCCATCCATACCGATGTAGCCACCGTCAAGAACGTTGACAGAAATGCCAGCAGCAACGGAGTTAGCTTGTTCAGTTGCCTTAAATTCAACCTCCCAGTACCCACTGCCTTCCAAATCGACAGTGACTTCTTCACCTTGGGAAATTGTCCGTTTGGAACAGAAATCAGCGGCTTCATCAGCTTTTGCCAAACGGACATAAACTTTATCAGGGTCTCCCCCACCCGCCAGACAGCAAAGCCGATTTGCCGGGATGTCTTCAGTGGCAATCGCCGTGATTTGTCGCATCTATCCCACCTCCTTACCCTTCACCTTCAAGGGCAGCAATCCGTTGTTCCAATTCGTCAACCCTTGCTAAGAGGGCATTCCAATCTTCTTCCGTCGGGAAACCAGGTTCCCCTGGGGGGTCCTTGTTCTCCCTGGGGTCCCTGTGTGCCTTGTTCACCCTGAGGTCCCTGAGGTCCTTTGATATTCCCCGTTTTGCCCCAACCAGCGGAACCCTTTTCAAAAACATCACCACTAGAGGTATTGAGGTAGTAATCACCAACTTGACCCAAGGAATCGTCAGGGTCAGAAGTTCCACTGTACCACTTAGAAGCAGTTCCACCACCAATAGCGGTGACCACCAAAGCACCATCTTCAGTGACTTTAAGGCGGCGGGTTTCGCCGGGGTTTTCAAGAGATTCACCAATCAGCGTCATGTTCTTGTTATCGTCAGGCAGTGCATTTTGGTTCGCCATGACATCACCTCCTTAATCAAATGTCATGGGTGTTTTATTCAAGTCCTGAAGTTGTCGAGGAAGTATTGAAGGGTCTCTAAACGGATGAATACTATGCTGACAGCCCGGATGGAATATGCCAGACATCCTCGCCTCGGCTAATGTTGGATAATTTCCGGGTACTCCATCCGTCAACTTAACTATCCTACCTTCCCAACGTCTGCAAGGAGCATGTTTGCTCCCGTGGGCGGAGATAGTCGCATACATAGCATCACGGGAAAGCGCTTCGTTAGTTGCACCTTCCAAATGTGCCTGCATTAATTTTGTTCTCGTTACCATGCGGACATAAGCTTCAATTGACCAAATCCTATTTGCACGGTCACGAATCGCAAAGTTAGCGGATTTTTCAGCCTGCCGCCTTAGAACTTTGCTAATGTCTTTAATTTGCTTACTTCCTTTTTCCCCTTCAATTGCACCCTGCCGCAATTGTTCCCCGACAATCTGACGAATGAACTTTTTCACTTGCAACTCAGTGTTCCGTGTCATTTGCAACAAATCTTCCATGGTATCAGCAATCATCGCCTCGACGAATTGTCGGTTAAGTCTATTTGTAGAAACCAACTCAAGTGCCTTTTTTAAGGTGGTTGCTTCACCGAGCGTGATAAGTGCACCTGCCGCTCCCTCTCGATATGCTTTCGGTATGTTTTTCTCAATCCAAGCCTCAGCGGATGCATCAAGCTCCCTTAATATCTCAGCGATTTCTTGAAGCAACCTTTGACGTTCCACCGACTTCATATCTAGCGGAGCACGTAAGAGTAAATCCCGTATTCGTTCCGCCGCTCTTTTATACTCTGCAACCAAGACTTCAACCTCATAGTTATATTCCTGTTTAGGAACTGGCTGAGGATTCCAAGTCATTATTCATCCCCGCCTTCAACTTCTTCAAGCGGAACGGAAGGCATTGCTTGAGGAATTAGTCTTGCTTCGTCTTCTTGGATGGCTTCTATTATCGTTTCCGCCACCTTGTCCTCCACTTCATCAAGGCGTTTAATAGCGGACTTGACGTCAAGCGTCGGTTTATCTCCGGTTCGAAGTGCCATGATTTCAGCTTCTTCTTTTTTGTTTTTCGGTAATCCGTCTTTCCAGTGAATAATTGGTTCCTCGGGCTCAATCCCAAGCTCAGGTTGGTTAAGTGCCTTTAATTCAAGTGCTGTTTTAATCGCATTCTTAAACGCATAGTCCACATGAACTCTGATTCGTTTAACTTTGGACAGGATGGGCATAAACCTTGATTGGATAGCCACCCCGTCAGTGTGAGAAGTACCTGTTCCTCCGGAGTTTTCCGTAATGGTAGTACCAAACAACCATTGCGGTGTCTCAGCCATCTGATACAAAATATTAATCAGATAATCAAGCTCTTTAAATTGCCCCTCTAACCGGGAGTCAAATTGCATATAACCGGGCTGGGGTTGGTCGTTTTCTAGTGGAATATATCTGCCAGCCCAGCTTACAGTCCCATTTTCTCCGGTTAACCGTGGGCCATATGCTGGAGGGTCACCGTGCTTCCACAGGATATAATCAATCTGAACTAGGCGGTCATTGATGGCTTGTATAATCGATTCCGCCTTTTCAATAAAAGAAATTCCTTCCCACGTATCGTCAACCGATTTATACGGAACGTGCCAAACCGGAATATAATTTAATCCGGTTGGTATAATGTCTTGTTCCATTCCCGTAGGAACCCTTTCTTGAATCCGATACATCATAATTGGAACACTGTCTATGTTTTGGACATCTAAGGGAGTCATCCTAAACCTCGAATACGTTATAAAGCCTGGCACGTGCCGTTCAACAAACAGATAAGGAACTTCTTCCTTGCCCTCTAAAACCCATTCAACAAAGGCAATATTGATTGCCTTGAACCTATTCCTATCCCGTAACGATTCCTCAGGAAAAACAAACTCAGCAGGTACGCTTTCAATGATTGGTTCCAACTCAGCCCCTAGAAACTCTTCAGCCGAAACCCCTTCCGGTAAAAGTTCCTTTGGGACTTCTGAAAAATCATCCCGATACCCGTAACGAACCTTAATCCAAGAGTCACCCCTATATCCTCCGGAGATGACAAGTTCATGCCCTAGTTTGTTGAGGCGGTTTCTTTTGACAATCTCATTTAAAGCCTGCTTGGTTGGCGTTTCGTCCGGTTGACTAATGTCGTAAATAGGAGGTTCACCAAACATAAGGTCTGCGGGCTTGGTCAACAGAATATCCTGCAAGTTACAAGCGATATAAAGAGTTCGCAAATAAGACTCATGTTTCGTCCCTTTCAAAGCCTCGCTTGCCCGCTCAAACATTTCTTCTTGATTTCCCTGAAAGAAAAGCTTTCCTCGCTTATATTTGGCAAGTCTCCGTAAAACCCGTTCATCCTCAGACGGATAAATACCGCCTTCTTTAAATTCATGGGTTAATGTGGGAATTTCAAATTTAGATTCATCATCAGCAAAAAGCATCCGCCTCACCTCCTCACATCCAGAATGGTTTGTCTTCAATCACAACAGGAACGCTCTGTCTTACTGCCGTAATTGCCATCTCCAAGCTGTCCGGCGCATCATCATGAGAATTTGTTCCGTACAACTCGAATTGTTCTAAAAGTCGATGATGTCTTGTGTTAAATTGGATTTTTCCTGATTGAATATCAGGCAACAAAGCCTCAATCCGAAGCTCCTTCCTTGCCTTCTGCTTAACCTCTTTTACTCGGGTATGTGCAGGATATCCAACAGCCTGCAACTTTTGTTTCAAGTGGAAAGAAAAGAATTCTTGTGCGTGTTGGGCTTCAACAGCGATAACGTCCGGTTGCCATTTAAGCACTCTTTCAACAATCACGTCTAAGAACTTATCCGGGTGAATCCTCTCCACGTAAGAGTCAGCAACATAAATAACACCTGTTTCTTTATTCCGAGCAACAACCGAGATTGCCGAAAAGTCCCCACGCTCTTTCCCCATTGCAAAGTCAATACCGAATCCGATATGATACTGACTATGCTTAAACGTCTTTCCGGGGTCTTTATTGTCCCAATAGGTGAAGCTCTTGGGGTTGAATATCATCGAATCTTCGTCTATAGGATTGTTTTGGTACTCTGTGTTAAATGCCTTTGTTCCTAAATCCCATTTAATCTGATGCAGCGTCCATAAATTCTTTGACTCTGGCCAAAGAAGAATTGCTCCTTTATCCATTTCTTCTTTGTGCTTTTTGTAAAATTCCTTAGCGTCATTTAAACGGTTCGGGTTTTCGTGGTCTTGGTAAATCTTCCTACATAGTTCCCACAAATCCAACCTTTCCGGCTCTTTAATAATTGACCTATATACTTTTGGTTCGAAATCACCACGACGATAAAGCAAATCCATCAAAAGGCAATCATGATGAACGGTTGTACCCATCAAAACAATAGCAGTTCGTTTTCCTTTAGGGTCTCCAAGAGGGAGCACAACCGAGTTAAACCAATCCTTTAACTTTTCCCGCTGTTCCTGTGTTCCGGCATTTTCCTTCAGGTCTTCCAAGTCGTCGCATACGATTAAATCCGGACGAGAACCGTTCCAGTTCTTACCCCGCAAAGCCTTACCTGTGGAAGACGCTTCAACGAGAGTTAAAAGTTTCTGTTCTCCGTTCTTGTCCTCATGCCAAGCAATGAATGATTCACTATTATCTCGGGGGTTTTCTTGCTTCTTTGGATTCAGAAGCGGCCCAAAGTCTTCCCTAAGTTTTTTATTGTGCTTTAGTTGAAGTGAAATCCACTCAATATTTTTCATCGCAATGTCTGGGGTGATGGATATTGCAATGATGAATTTTCTTTTTCTAAAGCAAACCTCCCGAATCGGGAAAGCTTTTGAAAGGTACGTTGATTTAGCATGACCACGAGGAGCGGCACGAACAATCTTAGCATTTTTCCTTTTGTTGCTTACCTCGTCCATGTCGTGACATATTTCTTTATGAAAATCTGCCGCATCTTCAGGGCATTCTAGGTCAAACCCTTCCCAGTTACCGGGGTTTCCCGGGTTTCCTTTCTCGGAAAAGTACTCCCAAGAGAAATATAATAGGTCAACCTCTGCCCTATGTACTCGCTTCAACCTTGCAAGTTCGTCCATCATTTTTGCCACTTCTTCCAGTTCTTCAGGCGTGGCATTGTCGATGTCAACCAATTCAAGGTATTCTTCCAGAGTATTAATCATTTCTTGTCGCTCTTCCCGGTCTACCCAACGCTTTTCAGATTTAATCCATGCCATATGCCAGCACCTCCTTTTTTCAGAATATTTAGACATTCTTCTCCTTAACTAACTCTTTTCACTAAAGCATAAGGGGATTGTTTATAAGCTGATTAGACATCCAGTAGAGAAAAATAAAAAAATCTCCCAAACCGGGAGATTCTTTCACTGTTCTTTTAGTTCAATCCTAACCTCACCATTATCCAGCAAATCAAATCCGCCAGTTCCTACAAAAACATAATCCTCCTTACTACCTGCCACGTCAAAGACATATTTAAATTCCTTTTTCCCCTTTGGATTAATTTTGTCAAATAAAGAGGAATTGGAACTTGCATTTGCTTGGTCTAAGTACATGAACGCAGAACTGTCTGGTTCATATTTATTTCCCTCTTTATCCTCAAGCCATGTCATCCCCTCAGAAACTGACCGTCCTTCATTGTCTAGATTCTCAATCGTAACATCTATGATTAAGTATTTACCAGAACCTGGCTTTTTGCTCCCCAAAGCATTGCTGAGTACGTCTTTTTCTTGCACTTTAGTAATCGTGTATGCCAACTTACCAGCGGTTGCCTTCTCGCCGATTTTAGCAACTTTGCTTTCCTTCTTCGCTTCTGCATTTTGTTGAGTTGAGTTGTTTGCATTCCCTGACGTTGCCTCTGGGGTATCTCCATCCCCAAAGATAGCACCCAGAATAAAGAGTCCCACAATCATCACTAAGAAAGTACGGAACTTGCGTAATTTACCCGTTTCCGGGTTGACAAAAAACTTCTTCACAACGCTAACCCCCTTTATTGCACACAAAAAGAACGGGGAGAATGTTCTCCCCTTAAAGCGAACCGTTTAGGAGAATGATTGGCGGTTAAATACGTCACAAAATAAAGAACCTGTTAACCTCAACAACACGACTTACCAATAAAAACCCAACAACGCCTAGCCTACACAACCAAGCCAAACCTAAAGCCTGAACAATCACAAAGACAAACAATACAGCGCCGTAAACCAGAACTAAGAGGAAGACGCCAAACTCAACTGCCATTGATAAACTTTTCCAAATCTTCTGTACTCACACGCCACAAGCGGTTTACCTTAAAGCCTTTGAGCCTGCCTGCTCTTAACCACTTTTTGACGGTCACCTCGGACACTTGAAGAAGTTCAGCGACTTCTTTCGGTGTCAACAATTTATTTAGTTCTTTCATCCCTCCCTACACCCTTTCGCACGGAAGCCATCTTGATAATACCTAGTATTCATACTGGCTGTCAAATATAACCATTTGTACATATCCATATCTCCTTGTACCTCTACATATCTTTTGCTACCTTTACGACATAAAAAAATTTTTGAACTATTTGTGAATCCAAAAATATCAGCAATAAAGTTAACTTTATCAGCGAAAGCTAACGGGTTTATTATCGTCGAGGTCCATTATATAGCAACTGAATTCATTCTTGTCAACAAAGTCTGCGGAAAAAATTTTAGTTGAAATTTTCAGTTCATTGTGCTTTAAGTTTTAATTGGAACAATTTTTCAGATTGGAGGAATAAAAATGCTGTTGGATTATTTAAACGTGCCTGATGCTTGGTGGCGTCTTTATGCGTATATAGCTGTGTTAGGACTAGGTTTTGTAATAGTGATTCTTCTGCGGAAAGATATTAAGGACTTAACGACCACTGAATTCACGGGTTCTATATACATTTTTGGATTCTTTTTGGCGTTTACTTTGTTTTCAAATTTCAAGGAATTTATTACTGAAATGCGTTCTGAAATTATAGGAATGTGTATTGACATCGGCTTAGTGTATCTTATTATCGAACACACTTTAAGTAATGACCGAAAGCGGGAAGAGAGGGAGAAGGAAAAATCAGCATATAAACATTACCTTAGAGAAAATTTAAGTTATCTTTTGCCTGAGCTAGACAGAAGATATATGAGTCTCTTCAAGGATTCAACAACTAAGGATATTTCTGATTATTTTGTTGAAAATTTTGATGAACAAAATATCAAGTGGGAATTATTCGCCGGAAATTCAGGCACCCGAAGCTACAACTACCTGTTTAGGGAGTTCGCAAGCAAAGAAGTTGAAAAACTTATACTCATTTATAATCGAGTCATGCCCAATGACTTACTACATCATCTACTAAGCCTTGAAACTCAAAGACAAGGACAACAACAACATCCCAACAAATGCCTAACTTGCTTGCCACACTCCTTTGCGGTTGGGGTACATTTTCCAAAAATTATTTTTGATACGCGGATTTATTTTCAGCCAGCCCCAGCCCCCACTGACCCCCGCCTTGGGGGGATAGCGTTTTGTCTTGGCTTGTCTTTGCGTTTGTCTTGCGTTGGGTTTGTCTCGTCAACATCGTCATCATAACTCTTTTCGTTACGTTACAAAAGATTGATTTTGTAACCTTATATTATCAACACGTCAAAAGCCGCATAATTCCTACGGCTCCGCCTTCTCTATCTTTCACTGTAAGGTTACATTTTTTCTTATGTAACCCGCAAGGCACAAAAAAAAAAAGACTCCTTAATGGAGTCGTGTTACTTAGTTAATTTTGCTGTGTTGTCTATCCGCCGCACAAAGCCCATCGAGCATCTTATGTTTCGCCTCTTCCATCTCCTCAACAATCGCCTTGCCTAGCTCCCGGTAATCTCGGATGCGGTTAGTCCGGTCAATCTTAGGTTTTATGGTACCCCACAGTTTCCGCAACCACAGGGTATAATGAAACATCTTCACAACTGCTCCCGGCACGTATTCTCCCTTGTTCAACTTCTTTTCAACCATGCGCTCTGTAAAAGTCCGGTGCTGAACTCTCTCGTCAACGTCCTTGAACCACGCCTTTTCCATCTCCGCCATCACATGTTCATCCTTCACGAGGTAGATTTGGCATTCCGCATTCGTGCATTGGAATGCGATACAGCTAATATCTTCGGTAACTCTAAACTCGTCAACGCTGACACGACTACCACACAACGGGCATTTAACCATAAGTATCAAATCCTTTCAGTTGATTTATCCAATGCCTGAGGCGACGAGTAGAAAGAAGCCCCGCCTTAAGAGACGGGGACTTTTGCCATACGTAAAAGCGTATCGATTAACCTGTCTTGCAGAGATAACTCAGTAGATTTCCAATAGCGTTTGAGCGTTTGATACGTGTCTTCTGGCATACTCTCGCGGAAGAATTCCAGTGCAGATTCAATAAAGATATCCTCTTTCTCCAGCATCTCGTCCAGCAAAACGTCTGCATAGTTGTCATAGCTATGTTCGAAAGAATAGTCATAGTAAGCACGAACGGCGCATATATAATCCCGACCAAGACGGCGAACTTCTTGGATATTTAGATTTTTCAAGGTTCATTCCTCCTGTGAACTTGTTGTTTACATTTACTATTATAGTTAACATAGTCATTATAGTCAACATATAAATCAAAGACGAAATTGTCCGAAAAATTTTTGAAGGGGTCGCGCATTTTCCGGGGTCACCAGATATTTTTGATGATAAATTTCACACGTGAGAAACGTTTGGAAACGATGGCTCAAAAATACTTACTATTATATGCACCAAAAATTAACCCATTTTCACACAGAGGAAAAAGGGGACGGTTTTAGCCAACCAATCCCCCAACAAATCCCCTTATTTATCTTTCTTTTGCTTTGCTTGCCTGAATTGCCGCAAACTCTCTTTAATCGCATCATAGTCAACGCCACCGTTATTTACATTCACGTTAACCTCCGGCTTCTTACCGATTAACTCATGGGCTTCAAAAATCAACTTAGCGGCGGCGGCTGACTTGTCTTCCACTGCCGCATCCACCATTGCATTCAATACCTCGGTCAATCTGTTCTTGCTACTATTTACAATCATTTTGTTTAAGGTGTTGCTAAACAAATCCCAATTCATCCAGTTATACAACTGACGCCGGGAAATGCCCACCTCATCTGCAATCTCTTGCATCGTATACTCACCAGCAACCAACATCTCAATTGCTTTATAATGTCTTTCGTCCAAAAATTTCGGTCTATTTCCTGCCATAAACATCATCCTCCTTGACTGTTTAAATTTTTGCTTCAGAGATACCCCTGGGAGCGAATTAAAAGGGTCTCTGAGCGTTCAAAATTGCTCCCAAGTATAATAGGTCTCGAAAACAAATTTAACAAAACCAACTCATCCAACTTAGTTACAACAAACCAACCTATTCCACGCATCACCTCCTTTCATGCACGACTAAAATCCCGGTTGAGCTAGCGCCGGGGTTGCGTGCGTGCGGGCGGCGGGCGTGCCAGCCCTCCGACTTATATTTCATTTAAATGAGATAGAAGCACGACAAGAGAAATAAGCACAAAATCCTAAACCTAACTTTCTACTACCTTATCCGTGCTATTTCTTTTAAAAGGTTTTTCTATCTAAAAATATTTCCGTGGCTTTGCCACGGGTACCCTTGAGCGTTAGCGAAAAGGGTACGTAAATGTAAGTCTTTATGTGTAAGTCTTTATGTGTAAGTCTTGTTAACGGTTGAAAATCAACCGTAGCAAAGTTGAAAATCAACCGTAGCAAAGTTGAAAATCAACCGTAGCAAAAACTGACCACCAAAAACCGCTTATTCTTGCTTGCTTTCCTGCCGCTTTTTGTCCTGGTATTCCTTTAACCGTTGCTTATCCTTCCTCTCCTTATCCTCGGCGTCTTTCAAAACCTTAGAAAACTCCTCCACTGCCTCCGGGAACTTCTCCACAAATTCCTTCAACTCTAAAGGCTTGTGCGGAATATATTGGTTGTTCCCCGTGCTTCGGTTCTTCTTAACCGTGACAAGACCATACTGTTTCAGTGCCTTAATTGCCTTCTTTCTGCGGTGGTCTTTCATATTCAAATCAACCCGAATCTGCCACGTATCCGGAAATGCGTACCCGTAATCCTCGTTATATTTGTCTATGAGGTATAAATAAAGACTTAACGCATCATTATCAAATTTAGGCAAATATAGATAAGCGCTTAAAAGGCGCTTATCTAACTTTACAAACGTCGAATTTCCTTTTTTATCCTTCTGCTCAAATCTTTCAATGAATTCCTCCTTACTTCTTTCCATAAACTATCACCTCGCCCTGAAATGTCTCATAAAACAAATCCTCCTATCACCGAAACTTAGCCCAAATCTTCAATAACTCATCGTGCAGGATGTAAAGGACGAAAAAGTAGTTGGGTTCGTACTTTTTGGCAATGTCCGTATCCATGAACTTATATGATAATTCCTTTGCCAACTTGAAAACCTTCAAAGTCCCCAAGTAAGGCAAGCGCTTGGTATTCACAATGTTTTCAAGGTAGATAGAGATGACGGGTCGAAAATCCATTCCGTTCCACACGGTGGTATTGAGTTTAATAATTTCCTTCGTTATGTGGCAGAAGTAACCAATTGTTACCCCGCTATTGTCACGAGTTACCCCTAAGTTGTGGACACCTTGGCAGTTCGGGCAAAACATTCTCTCCATTTGTTGACGTTTTTTCTCCATATACATCACTCTCCTAACTTTGTTATATAACAGAATAGTCTGATAACTGACCAAGACTTATAAATATGCTTCTTAATGCAATAAGCAAAGCAGGAACAAGCAATCTAAGGCTCCCTCCCGCTCTGCTGATTACATTAAGAAAGAAGCCCCAGCCTTTTTAGGCTGAAGCTCCTACCCAATCAGAATCCGTCCTTTTCTACGAATCTCTTCAAGGGACGCCATTTAAGATAACGAATATCCAACTCAACATCACTGGCGTCAACCCCGTCCATGGTCTCGATGTTTTCAATTCTCCACTTCGCCCAATTTACGAGCCGTTCCCGAAAAGAACCAAGCTCTTTCACATAGCTTAAGTTATCCTTTTCCCCACTCTCCAATACTTCCACCAATTCCTGCAAACGCTGTTTACATTTCTCACGCCATTCAGGGAAAAACTCCCGCTCTAATCTCTCCCGCTCAAGTCGTTCAAGGATTTCTTGTGCCTCCTTCTTGCGTTTCCCCTTTGCGTATGCGACAACCTCCCTATAGTACCCAATATCATCGCCGTCATAATAACCCAATGCTCGCTCAATATCGGTCATCAACAACATGTCCTTGTCATTAAGCCACTCATGAACCATTAGACATTGCTTTTTACTCAACCACCCCTTCGTCTCGAACTGCTCAATAAGTTCCGGTATCACACGGAGCTTAAACCGATTCCGAATCCGTCGCAAATCCTTCTTCTTCAAAACCTGCACCAAAATCCAGCACCGCTCACGCCATGCTCTTTTCCGCTCTGCATCCCTCTTCCGTTCTTCCTCTGACCGCTTCGCCAACAATTTCTCAATTTCCGGCACTGCGTATTTCTTAAAGCACTCAGGTCCGTAATCCTTACCACCAAATTCAAGTCCTGCTCTGACGATACGTCCGCATCCAGCGCATTTCGGCATGAATATCATCTCCTTATGTAGTTTTTATAGTCAACTTCGTCAAAACATCCTAAAGCAAATCCGTCATTGTGCACTCCATCGGGCTGTTCCGTTGTTTACGTCTTCATTATAGTTAAATGAGTCATTAAAGTCAACATTAAATTTCAGATAGCCAGGGAAAAATTGCCCTGGCTAATTGTTTGAATAGACCATTAATTGGCATCACTCAAACTTTGTCTATTAAGACATTCTCCTCTCCCCTTGTGTTATTTAACATTAACGCCCATCTTTTTGAATTTTACTTTTAAACTGCTTCTAAGCATTCGGGCATTCCATTCCGAAATACCCAACAAGTCCATTATGTTGCTTCTCGAAATTAATTCCCCTCTTTCTCTTGCTACCTGCAAAATCTTAAACTCGTCATTAGATTCTGCCTTGATTTTTGAAGCCGCAGTTTTAATTGCTTCTTTTAATGCATTACCACTCAAATAATCCGAATCTGCAGTAAATACACGCTCCCCTTTTTCTTCAACGGTGCGTGCGGTTCGGGTAGTTTTTACAATTCCGTCTTCGTTATGTTCAAAAGGTTCTCGGATGGTTTGAAGCAGTTCAACATTTCGTTTTGATTCTTCAATCTCACGGTCAATTAGCATCTGAATGGCTTCAGTTGGGGCTAGCCCTAATTCCTTGCAGGTTGTTCTGAATTGCTTATGCAATGTATCGGCAACACGATAGTAGAAGCTATCAAGATTGAATACCATCCCTGTTTGATTCCGCATATTATAGCCTTTGTCATATGCATCCAACTTCTGAATCCACTCCTGCTCTTTCCTATCTAATTCTGATTCATCACAGAGTTCTAATATTTTGAGCATAAACCCTACAGCACCCACAGAGTTATAAGCCTTTTGCAACTTTATTGAGTGGTGTTCCCCACACTCCAACATACTAAGGTGTTGCTGGTAACGGTTCGGGATGTTCCGACTTTGACCAACATAAACTTCACCTGTCGCTATATTCTCAATTGCGTAGATTCCCGTCATATGGCATTCTCCTTCCATCTATTTAATGCACCGTTTCTACCAACTCAACAAAAAGGAAATTAAAATTTGCTCAGGTTTGGTATTGAAAAATTGTTCAGCTAAATATGTTCAGGTGCAAGCTGTTCATGTCAATTTAAGTGTTCAACTGTACAGATAAAACCTGTGCACATTTATTTGTGCAGGTTACGTGTTGTTCATCTTGTGCAGGTCTATTTGCTGTGCACAGGTTTAACTGCACAATTTTATATGTTCAGGTTGTACATATTTCTTTGTTCATCTGAACTGTTCAACTGAACGCTGTTTATGAAGCTGTGCGCAATTTATCCTCAAGTTCCTTCTTAACAGCGTCAACCTGCCGTTGTGGGCACCCTGTTAACTTCATTAGCGTTGGGCGTCCGGGCAGTTTTCCATGTTCAGCTTTATATTGCAAAGCGGCTTCTTTGATTTTCTCGTAATTCTCAGGTGTTACACGGCCGTAACCATTATCAATATAGTTCATCTTAACTGTGCGCTTTCTTTGCCGTTCAGCTTTTTCTTTTCGTTCAGGTTGTGCAGTTTCATTCTGTTCAGGTTCAGCTTTAGACTGTTCATGTTCAGGTTGTGCATGTTGTTCCTGCTCAGGTGCACGCTGTTCAGCTTCTCCTTGTTCAGCTTGTGCATGTGCACCATCTTCATCATCACCTTGTTCATGTTCAGGCTGTGCACCTTGTACTTCTTGTTCAGGCTGTTCAGCTTGTTTATCCTTTTCATCTCGATTGCCTGAAATGATAGCGGCACTGACAACCAGTTCCGCAACAAACCCAATTACAAAAATTAGCACACCAATTGCTATTGCCTCGCCTCCGTTAGGAAACCCAGACGAGACGTTGGAGTAACCAATAACGAGTGCGCTAATTACAGACGCAATCCGAATTGGAATAGGAACTTTTCTGCCAGTCAAAGCACAGATGATAATGTTCATGTTGGACAAGAAGAATAGCGTTTCACAACCGACAGCACCTAGATGTGCATATGTGCCTGTGTACCCACCTCTTGCGAAAAAATCCGCCGTGTGGCTATACGACAGAATCAGCATGAGGACAAACACAAACCCACCAAGCAAGATATTCATTAGCATTAAAAATACTCTCACTTTTCTATAACCTCCAGCTTAAATTTTCTCTCCTAAATCGTCATTATCTATCAGGTCCCCTGTATAGCTAATAATGCTAACAAAGTCAATAGGCGTAGGTTTATCTCCTACGCCAAATTTGAGAATGGAATTAAATGTGCAACTTTCTTTTGAACTACCACTAGGCTAAAGCCATAGTGGATTCCTAGGTAGAAGGTTCTAACGAACCTTAATTTACTAGGCTATCCCCGTAGTTCCTACGGTTAGAAGCCTTATGGCTTCATTTTTGATATTTATACTTGCGTTAATATCTCGGTCATGACGGGTATGGCAATTAGGACACTCCCATTCACGCAATCCAAGATTTTTAACGTCTTTATTTTTATATCCACAACATGAACAAAGCTGACTGGACGGAAAATTTTTCGCTACCGTTACAACTTCTTTGCCGTACCATTTCGCTTTGTATTCCAACATCGTTCTAAATTGTGACCATGATACTTCACTAATAGCTTTGGCTAATTTATGGTTTTTCAACATATTAGATACTTGCAAATCTTCAATACCGATAATGTCGTGGTTTTTGACAATCTCGGTAGAGATTTTGTGCAAGTAATCATTTCTTGCATCTGTAATTTTTTCGTGAATACGAGCAACTTTAATTCGCTGTTTGTTCCAATTAGAACCTCCTTTTTTACGTCTTGATAGAATCCGTTGTGCTTTTGCTAATTTCTTTTCTAATTTACGTAACCATTTTGGGTTTTCGTATTTTGTTCCATCTGAAAGAATAGCAAAATCCTTTAATCCAACATCAATTCCAACTGCCGAGTTAGTTTTAGGTAACTCTTGTACTTCTGTTTCAACAAGAATTGAAATAAAATATTTGCCTGTTGGATTTCGTCTAATTGTTGCATTGAGAATACGACCTTCTACTTCACGACTCTTTGCAAAACGAATCCATCCAAGTTTAGGCAATTTGATTTTATTACCATCAATAGCAATATTGCCATTTGTATGTTTTGTCGTGTAAGACTGAACAGGATTTTTCTTGGACTTAAAACGTGGTTTATTGTTTTGTTTCTTGAAGAAACGAGAATAAGCATCAGCGAGATTTTTTAATGACGATTGAATCGCAATACTATCTACTTCTTTTAGCCAAGTTAACTCTTTTTTTAGCTGCGTTAACTGAGCAGAACAAGAATTATAAGTTAATCCTTTTCCTGTTTCTTTGTAAGCATTATCCCATTTTGCTAAAAAATGATTAAATACAAATCGAGAACAACCAAATGTCTTATTAATTAATATTTCTTGTTCTTTGTTTGGATAGATTCTAAATTTATATGCTTTATTCACAATCATTGATTTTCACCTCCCTTTTGTATATGCTATAAGCCTAAAGGCGTAGGTTTTTCCCCTACGCCAAATTTGAGAATGGAATTAAATGTGAAACTTTCTTATACATTACTTCCGTCGAGTAAGGAACATATCTCAAGCCCCGCTCTCCAATCACAAGAGTATTTAGCACTTTTTGCAAATTATCCTCAGTCCAAATTTCCGACTCTTCCCTATTCAACAAAAAGAAAAGCTCATGGAAAACAAGCCATGTAGCCCGCGCATCATTCAAGGCACGGTGGGGAGCTTTATTATTAATTTCGTAGCGTTTGCATAAAGCCTTTAAACTCGTGCTTACGTTTGGATTTACCATGTATGCCATTGACTTGGTGTCAATAAAGTCATTTTCTAACTCGTGGTAACGAGCAATGAAACTTAAGTCAAATGGTAAGTGATGTCCTAAAATAATGGAGTTGCCTACAAAGTCAACTAATTCTTTTACCGCCTCTTCCTCTGACTTTCCACTTTCCAAATCTTCACGTCTGATTCCCGTCAGCATTGAAATGTTAGCTGGCAAATCACCCTCATTTAGTTTTACGAGTGTATGATATTCGCCTAAAACCTCATAGCTGTTCGGGTCAAACTTAACTGCTCCGATTTCGATAATTTGGTCTTTAACCGGGTTAAGCCCTGTAGTCTCCAAATCCAACACAACAAAGGGTTTCTTAATCATTAAACATCACTCCTTTCGACTTTTTCAGCAAGAAGCTTTCCAAGGAGGTCAAACAAAATCTCTGTATCGACTAAAATTTCATATGGAACATTACCTAGGTCGTTAATTAGTGCTTGTACTTCCTGTTCGGACAACTCAAAAGTGAAGATTTTTCTGCTTGTAATTTTCACAATAATCATCTCCTTTAAATGTTTATCTTGACATTCAAATCGAAAATAGTTAATATAGTCGCTGACGTCGATTTAGAAAATTTAATTAGGAGGAAATCTTATGCCAATTGAAGTTTATTCCGATGATGATATTAGAAAAACGTCAGACATTATCGTAACACTCGATTCTTCCCGCCGTTTGTACTTGAGCAAACAGGCTCAGGAGTTCTTCGGAATCAAAGATACTGTCGCACCTTTCAAGGTTTATCTTGGTTATGACAGTGTTAACCATCGGATTTGTTTTGCTAAGCCTGAAATTGTTAAGATTCCCGGCAAGAATCCGATAACCTTTGGGAAGTTCCGCTTCATCAGTGCACGGAAATTCATTGACCGATTCAAAATCGATATTTCTAACGCTCCCATCCATTATGAATATGTCGGGAAAGATGGTGATTGGTATTGCTTCCAAGAAAGAGGCTTTGCCGCTCCTGACTTGGAAAACATTAAAGGGTAAGAAGACATCCGAGTTGTTGGATGTCTTTTTACTATACTTAAGTCAAGGAAGTCTCCAAGAGTTTAATTTGTTTGCGTAAGAATTAATAAGCATCAGTACTTGCACAACTAACGCTTCATAATCTCCGTTATTGTCGATGAGTTGGTCATATGGTATATCGTCCACCGCCAACTCGGTCTCGTGACGTAAATCCTCAGGTTGGAAGTTGTCGCCTCTAGCTTTTAGCCTTTCCAGTCTCACATCATCGTCCGCATGCACTTTGACGATGACGAATCCTTTTCGCTTACAAAACTCATACTCGTTCATCTGTCGAAGGTCTGTAATAACCACTCTTTCTCCCGCTTGTTCCAGCTTCTTATCAAGGTGCTTAATCCAAACCTCCTCATCAAATTTGCGGCATAATTGACCTAGTTCTTGGAGTCTCCGGCGATTTTTGACCTTGCTCTCTCCGAAAATCTGACGGTCAAACTCCTTCAATGCATCTGCAAACGCTAGTCTTTCAAATCCGCAATTTTCTACTAACAAATCAGCTACGCTATCTTTTCCAGCACCAGCTTTTCCGGTTAGTGCGATTCTCATTTCCATGCAGTCTCCTCCTTTAATTCTTTTCATCTAACGTAGTGGGCGAGTGAGTACCCTAAGTGGACATTCAAGAAAAAAATTTTTTCTAAGAACAAAAAAGGCACGTACCGAATGTGGTACATGCCTTGTTCCTACTTTGTTTTTAGCTTGTCAAAAATCATTCTGAAACAACCGCTTTTGATAGTCAGAAGGTTTATTGGTCTTTTCCAGATTGAAGGCGTTTTAATCGCAGGCACACAATTATTTACCTCCTTTTATTTTCTCGAAAAACGGTTCTAACCAATTTTCAACTTTCGTTACTTCCTCCCGTAATTGTTCAGCAAGCTGCTTAATTTCCCATTGAGCATGTGTGTTTTCGTTCCTTTTGCTGTAAAAGTCCAAAAGCGCTCTTAAATTAGCGGTCATAACCAAGTTACAGGTAACGCCATTACTCAGTACATAGCGGGCATCTTCTGCAGGGATGCCCAATTTTCGCAGATTATCATAAGCTCTTTGCATTTCTTCAGTGAAGTTACTATAGATAGATAACGCCTCTGGGTTGTCTTCAATCGTATGTGGAATAACATACCCAGCACCGCCAGAACGGTCATTCGAACCAAATTTTGTGAACCGTTGAGACTGGACAGAATAACTAAAGCCAATTCTATGCCGTGTAAGTTGAGCTAGCAGAGAACGGCTTACACCCTCGATAGCAAATGTAAAGGAAAGATGTTCCATCGTGCTAAGATGTCCGGAGTTTATGATATGTCGGATAAGTCTGTCCGCTTCCGTTCCGCCTTTCCCGTCGGTTGCCTGCTTCTCAAAGTACTTTTCATACTCGGAATTCAAAATGTCACTAGGCAGTAAGTGGCTGTAACAAGTCCGGATGGCGGTGAGTGCTACCGCTTGGCCGTCTGTCATTTTTTCACTCAAGTATCCCTCAGCTGTTGTATCATTTAATTTACCCATAAAGTCCATAGCTAGCTGGGTGTGGGCAATTAATTTAACGTTCATATCCATCACCCTTTCCTTTCTTCTTTCTCCTTGCCTCAAGGTCATACAAATAGCGATGCTTACCCTTTGTTCTGGTATAGGTAGCATCGCCACGTTCTAAGGCTTCCCGCAACCGTTGAGCAAATGGTTTTAATTTACCTTTGTATTTTGTTCTAATCGCTTTATCGTGATATCTCTTTCCTTGATATAAAATAACCCTTCCCGTACTCGTTTTTCCTAAATATTCAAAGTTTGTTGCCCGGTATATAATCCCACTATGACCATAATCCATATCCGCATAACTAATGACCTTTTTTACCTCCGTGTTATTCAACAGCCACCTCAAACATTGACCTATAAAGTAACTTTCCGTATTCTTCGGCGTGTCATCAATACAGCATAGACGTCGTAATTCTAACAAATCCTCTTCACGACTCACGTACTTTTTCCACACGTTAGCCATAGCAACGCCACCGAAGATGGCGGCTCCGATTATTTCCCCGTCGTACAGCAATTTGAAACAGTATCGACTACGCACGCCGTTAATGCCGCCTGAATAGTGCCATTTTGTGATGAAATCTCGTACCTCGCTAACATCACACAACTCAACCGACATATCTTTAATTCTCACCTACTGCCGCCTCCTCGTTGACAGAGTCAACTTCGTCAACAGAGACATCAATATTTAAAACTTGACAATCTTTTTTCAGCACCTCCCACGGAACGGGAATTCCAAATGTCATATATCCTTTGTTCCTAACCGGACGTTGACGATACTCGAACAACCAATACGGAATCTTTGAACGTAAATACTCCGGCTTTAAAAGCAATGCTTGTTTATAACCCGGAACATAGTAAACAACATAATCAGCCTGCGTCTTAACTGCCCAACCAGGAGCACCAGATTTATTTGATGATACAGTTTCAATAAAAACATTACCGGTTCGTGCAGTTAAAGCATCCGTTTTATATTCAACATTCACTTCTTTTCCGTCTTTCACGAAGATACGGTCAATACCTCGTCTTTGCTCCTTCATTGTCACATTTTTAATTTCATATCCCTTTTCAGCAAAGAACGCATCCAATGTTTCCTCTCCCAACTCTCCGACCTTCAATTGTGCTTGGAATCCGTAAGTTTTTTGTGCCATTTTGCCTCTCCCTTTCTCTCTGATTTTTTGCGATAAAAAAGAACCCGCAGTGATGCAGGCTCTTTTGTTCAAATTCTCTTGTCGTCGTGTTTACTTTCCGGTACTACCGAAGCCACCGCCTCGGTCAAAACCTTCGTCGAAATCGTCAACTTCTTTAGTTTGTCCAACAGCTTTTACATACTTCCCATGCCTGTAGTTGGGATTAGATTTGCCAGTGAATTTTTGCTTGCGGTATTTTGCAGAACACGCTCTGCTACAGCACTTTCTTTTCTTCAACTGGCTTGGTTTAACTTTAAATACCGAATGACAAATAGGACATTCAATCTCAACACTATTGCTGTACCTCCGCCTATTTAACTCAGCAAGACATTCCACAGAACAAGTGGTATAATATTTTGCTCTTGATTTGGGCACTCTCTCAGTACGACCACAATTTACACAAGTAACAGTAATCCGTTTGGAAAGTTTGGTTTCAATCATTTTTTGCTTTGCTTCTTCCGACAAAGGGACACCTCGTCTTGAGTAGGCATTGGGAAGAATGTTATAGCCAATATCTTCTTTATAAGGCTTTAATTCATCAAGCCAGAACTGTTCCCTATCTATAAGGTTGTTAACATCGTCAACAACTTCAATAATCGAAAAGGAAAAAGCCTCTTTTCCATATTTGTCCCAAGAGGCTTGTAAATGCGGGCTGTGGTGGGTTCCAGCATTTAAACTTTTTTTATGTTCCTTCCATCTTCGTTCTATATTCGCTGAACTACCGACATAAATTTTATTAGTAATGTTATTCTTTATTAGATAAATTCCGGCAATTGATTCCTGTGCTCCCAAAGGCATCGCCTCCTCTTTCGGTTTCATCAAGTTCGTCAACTTCTTCAAAATTCACTGTAGTATACTTGGCAATGACCATTTGGGCGATGCGGTCACCATGGTTAACTTTAAAAGGGATATCACTGAAATTAACCAAAATCACGCCAACCTCTCCCCTATAGTCACAATCCACAGTGCCCGGTGAATTGGCGATTGTGATTCCGTGCTTTAACGCCAAACCGGAACGAGGTCTAATTTGCGCCTCATATCCTTCTGGCAATTGAATAGCAACTCCAGTACTAATTAACTTGCGTCCGCCGGGCTCAATGATAACGGGTTCCCTAAGGCAAGCATGAAGGTCAAGCCCGGCGGCTCCTTCAGTTTGATACTTCGGAATTATTGCTGTTGGATGCATTTTCTTAACTTTAAGAACCTTAACATCTTTCTTCATAACCCATCACCCCAAATTGATATTGATATAAAAACTCCTCAACTAACGCCAAGTCTTCAATGAAAGCATAGTTGTCAGTTGATGAGGCTTCATAGCTAACCCAGCTTGAAAATTCTTCAACCGTTGAAGTATCGCCAAATCGGTAAATATACTCATAAACAACGTCTCTAACAACAAACGCTTTATATTTAAACCTTCTAGAGGTATATATTTCTTCAACTTCGTCAATCCATTCCAAAAAATCACGGACAGTACTCATCTTTCCACTACCTCCTCAACCTTGCTTTGTCGGAAAATCTTTTCATTTCTCGTTAAGTTGATTTGACCGCCATAAACCATATCTAAGTATTCTTCTTCGTCAATTTCACCCATTACATAACGTTCGTATGCCTCGTTAATACCCATTGCAATCTCTCCTTATCTTTCTAGATTTTCTGTCTTTGGGGAGCCTCTTCTATCCCCTATTCACCTAACGTAGTGGGCAAAAGAAGTGCTAGATTGGACATTGGGATTGAAAAAATATAAAAAAAAAAAAAAAATCTCCCCACCGAACTTGGCAGGGAGAGGTATGTTGTATTATCTAATTGGGCACGCACCGCCTTCACAGCCTTCATTACCCAAATCAAAATCGTCCCCGTTTTCATATTTTTGTAATAGTTCGGGGTCAAATGGCTTCATCTTAGACTTAAGTTCTTGATATTGCTTCTTGTCTACTGTCTCATACGGTGCTAATTCGTAAACGTGGTTATCCAATTTCAAGAACGACACAGCCACCATGTCGTCCCAAAACTCCCAAACGTTTTTAACCACATCTTCCCATTCGCCATCTTTAATTGAGATAGTATTGCTACTATTGTGCTCAGTATAGTTTTCTTGGAATCTATAATAGGTTTCCAATTGCTCAATAGCAGTTACGTCATATTTAGTCCGGCTTACAGGTGATTTGACAGGGAAGTCAATTACCTTAGTTGTCACCGGAACATAACGACCATTTACAAACTCTCCTTGCCCAACTTCGTTATGAGTAGCCCAGCCAAGCTCTTCAACAGTTTTTAAGAGTGGGTCATGGGCGTTAATTCTAATGCGTCGGATATAGTGCGGAGCGTGCGTGTGATGTAATCCACTACTTACTCCGCCGCACAGTTGCGACAACGTTCCCTCAGGTTTAACAGTTGTTACAAGCAATGGACGGTTAAGTCCGAGTGAATCTGCATACTCGTCGGCTGACTTTCTTGCAACTTCTTTTAATTTTCTCAGCAATTCTGCCTCTTTCTTAGAATCATAACCTAAAGCTTCCATAGCATCTTTCCAACCAGTTAAACTACAACCCAGCAAACGGTCACGCTTTTGGATTTCATCCCATTTATGAAGTTCCAATGTGACATTGGTCATGCGGTAACTTGCCCTTGCGGATAAACGCTGAGCCTCTAAGAGTCCTCTCATATCCAATTTCCCATCTTTGACAAATGCCAGTACATTAACCGTTGTCAAGTTACACAAACCACGGGAATCCAGTAAGATTTCAAAGCAAGGATTAACTCCGTTGAAATTCGGGCGTCTTTTTTGAGCCGCCTCAGCATTTAAGAAGCAAGGCTCCCCTTCTTCCTTTAAGACATCAAATTGCCATTTTATTTTCTCCCAACTCGGCTTTGAAGTGTAATAAATACTGTTGTTAGACAGGAATCTATGGTATTTATCTGGGTACAGGTGAATATCTTTCTTCGCTAAAATCGTTTCTTCATCATCAGCATCTAGCAGTGCATTTTCTGCCGTTCTTCTTACTCCTCCAACTACAACATTTTCCCCGATGATATTACAGATATCTAAAATATGAATCGGACGAAGCTTTCCGTTAACTGGTTTAGGGGCAAATCGGTCTGTTGTCAAGACGTCATGAATCTTCTCAAACATGTTTTTCAGGGATTCATGCCCTGAGGCAGTACCACCGAACGTCTCCAACCTCTCACCTTTCGGTCTAACGTCGTCAAAATCAATTAACACGCTTTGTACATTTCTATATTTTTTGTCCCAGAACAGACGCAGATAGAAAGATAGAGACTGCACCCATCCCTCTTTTGAGTCGCCAACCTTGATAATTGCTTTATCCCCTTCAAATGCCAAAGACGTGTGTTCAGCCCGTTTATGTTTTGGTGTCGGGTTGTATGGTTTGAATTCTGTCGGTAAATGTGTACGCACACGGGGCAGTTTATCAACGTCACTTTTCAAGATTCTAAAGCCTGTACCGGTACCAAGCATCAACAAATAAAATATATCGTCAATAGCTTCAAAATCGTCAACAACAACAAAAGAACAATTAAAATTTGCCATTGGGAATTTCTTAGCGGCTTCGGTTCCCCCAATCCACAAAGTTCTCCCGCTCAGAAATTGACGAAGGTTAAAGATGTTGTCAAATAGCTTCTCAGCTTCTTCCTTCGTGACTGCATCAACAAGAGAACAATTATACTCAACTGCTCTTGTAACTGTTTCTTTCCAAGTTTCCCGTCTTTTTAACTCAGGAATCCATCTTGAATATGTGCGGTAATAAACAAACTTTCCTAATTCGTCCATATGCCTAGGGAAATCAGGATATTTTGCTAAGAAATCTTTAGTCAGTAATTGTTTGCTCATATAATCAACCCCTTACAGATATTTATTTTGAATCAAATAAGCCAATGCCACAGCACAGGCATCAGATTCATCATCAGTTTGAAATTTATAATCAGACGGAAGGCTTAGCCATTTCTTAACTGATTCTTGAACATCTTCCTTTGAAGCCTTTCCGTCACCAGTACATAGCTTTTTAACTGTTGTTGGCGGAATTTCTTCCATTTCCCCCAGAGTGAACAGCACAGCCCCAACTGTCCGCTCTAATATCTTCGTTGTCCGATTATGGCGGACGAAGCTGTTTTCTCTTACTTTTACATCGACATCATAGTCATATGTTAGGCTTTCTAAATGCGAGACAATTCTACGCATCTTCTGTATTTGGGAGTGCTTATTGTTGGCTTTAATGCTTCCGCACTCCAATAACTTAACTTTCTTATCCTTCACTTCCAGCACGGCAAAGCCAGGGCTAGAAAGTGATATATCCAACCCTAAAACCGTTAGCTTTCCCATGGCAACCCACCTCCCTTAACCTCGTCGATGTGCTTTAGAATATCCCGCAAGGTTTCGAGTTTGGTTTTCAAGCCCCTAGAAACCTTAGAAGATTTACTTAGTCCAAACATCGTTTCCTCGTACATATCCCTAATCTCTTTAACTTCGCCATCAGTGAGAGAGATAATGCAAGCATGCTTATAGTTGTTGAATACCCACTTATCAATGTCGAGCTTAGGAGGGTTGCCCTCTTTAACCGCTTTGACTATCGCACTAAAACGGTCAAGAAGTTGCTCTCTGTCTTCCTCAGTCACTCGCACATAAAAAGCCCGAATATCCGGGTACTTGTCGTACTCTTCGTGACTCATAAGCCAATCCTTCTTAGACAGGTTTCCATATAAAATAATAAACTCATCAATACCGTAAAGAAGTGAATAGCCAACAAGCTGAAGTACGTGGCTTTCAGACGGGCTTTTCATCGAAAAATGCGATGTTCTTGAGTAAGAAGTTTGTTTAGACTTGATTTCAAGCCCGACAATACTTCCATCTTTATATTTCAAGATTCCGTCAGGCATTCCCATCAGATTAACTTCCACGCCGTTCCAAACAATTGTCTTAGAACGCTTTACGAAGTCCTCCCATGCCGGGTATTTTTTAACTTCCTCCCCTAACTGTAATTCCACATAATGCGGCACAAATGGGGGATTTTCTCCAGTAGCTTGTTTGTAGTGCTTATGAATATACAAAAGTTCTTTCTGCACCATTTCACCAAACAGCGTCCCCATCCGTTGCCATCTGCCCCGATATGGGAGGTTTTCTGTCGTGTCTCGCTTCATGCCTTTTAGCTTGCAATATAACTCCCTAGGACAAGAGTTAGCGGATGATGGCGTAAAGTATTTCTTTTTGAAATCTGTATCAGTCGGATATAAAGCAATTTCAGCTTTTGTTTGAAAATAATAAGCCTCCAAGTTGGAGTCAGTTTTATTAGGTAATGAAAACCACGTGTCGAGCATCGAAATAAAGTCACTTACCAACTGGTTTCCTCTTTCCTCAAATTTTCGTTCCTGCAACTCTTTTTTCAGTTCTTCCGAAGTCTTTAGAAACATGTATACCTCCCCTTTCTAACTCTTTTCATCTAACGTATAGGGGACTGTAGGGTATGAAAGTAGACATGCAAAAATAAAAAACGGAGGTATTTTTACCCCCGGCTGAACCATTCTTCTGGCGAAACCTCTTCCATCCACTCGGTCATGATTACGGTGTCAGACTTGAGTGGAACAGAAAGTTTAACCGTTTTTGTCATAATATCGTTAACTAGCTGAATATTCTCAGGTGTAACGTCCTTCTCAGGCATTGAAATAATTAACTCGTCATGAATTGATGCATTCATTCTCCAGCCTTTCTCAAGGCAAACTTTATACATCCTAGCCCCGTTTTGCTTCAGTATATCACTACCCGTTCCCTGAATAACCGCATTGAATGCTTCCCGTTCATTTTTAGCCGCAAGTGCCTGTGGCTTCCTTAACTCCCGTATTTGTTCCTGAATTTTCTTAAACTGCTCTTGTTGAAGAGGTGTCGGTCTTTCGATTGAGAGAAGTTTCTTTCGTTTCTGGTAAAGCTCCCGTAACTTCGGCTCATTTTGTCTGATTTGTCTTTGGTAATATTGATATTTCGGGAAACGACGTTTTCTTCCGTAAAGTGTTTCCGTGAACCCATTCTTTCTCATAAAATCAATAGTGTCCTTAACCATGGTGGAGAAAGACGGGAAAGATTCTTCAAAGTTCTTGAAGAAGTCTTCCGCCACTTGCTCGGAAACATTCATTGTTTTAGCAAACGCCTTAGGTGTTTGTTGGTAAGAAACGGCAAGCACGCCTTGTTTCATCAGCTTCCTTGGTTGGAATGAGTTTGTAGGGTCGTAAGCCTTGTCGACACAATATTTCTCATCAAGATTAAATGTCCGCATTGCCATTGTCGTGTAAAGGTCTACACCTTCCACGAAGATGCTTCTTAAAGAATTGTCACCATACCGAGTATACATAATATGGCTTTGGATTCTAGGTTCAATCTGGGACAAATCCGCGCCCACAAACACCCAGCCTTTCGACGGGACGAAGCAACGGCGAACTTTTTCACCGTTGCCTTTTGACGGAATATTTTGGAGATTGGTTCCGCGTTGTTTCATGCGGTTATCTTTAACCAAGAAACGGACAACGTCAAGATAGTTATTATCGTTAACATTAATCATGATAAAACTCCCCTCTTTCCTTTTTTAACAACTCAACAAGCCTAAGCATTTTCCGCTCACAATCAGTACTACAAAAGTACTCAATATACATTGACTCGCCTTGTCTTACGTAAATATTAAAAGTACCATCGTCGTAATCTTTTTCCACCATTACGGCATGCTTAAGGTCTATATCTTTCGGCTCATTGTCCACTAGACACACCACCTACAATTTTTTAATATCGTCAAGAACAGCAACATCCCGTGCACGATAGGCATAAGACGAATACCTACCTGTTGCGGTTCCGCATGAATCAAACCTAGCTCTCAACTTGCCGTCCGGGTCAAGGGCTTTTGGAATTTTCTTCACGTAAGTTCCAAGAAGTTTTTCAAGTTCCGAAACCTTTCGCAAAGGCTCAAGCTCCGGGTAATCCTCGAAATAAGCCTCCAAAACGTCTTTGGAAACTGCTTTTTCTTTTCCCGGTTTATATTTAGGCGTGATATCCACAATATTCAAGTGTTCATAGATTAGATATTGGATGTGCCGATTGTTTGTTAAGACAAACTCGTGGAAGTAAAAAGGACAGTTTTGTGGTTTGATTTCTTCGACTTGCGACAACTCTTGCTTTGCCTTCTGTAATGCTTGTTGTGCTGTTTTGTACTTCTTCAAATTGGTTTTCCCTTGCTCCTCGCACTCCTTAATAATTTGCTTCTGTTTCTCAATCCGTTCCTTGAGCTTTTTCACCTTTGCTTTTTGCTTCTTCATCCAATCTTGAATCTTATCGCCTTGGATACTCATGTTCATTTTATAAAGCCAGGAATCATCAATATTAAAGGAATCAATTAAATCTTTCTTTGCTTGTTCCAACTCGGCTTCAAACTTTTCTTCAAGTTGTTTCATTTTATTCAAGTCAATCTCAAAACCAGTCTGGAACAGGAAAGCGTCAGTTTCCGGTAACTTACTGTCAACCGTGGAATAACATTTCCACAGGTTGTCAGTTTTCTGCATCATTTCAATTTGCCACTCTGTGAGTTTCCACCCGTATAAGACGTCTTTAATGGCGTATATTCCCACAAGCTCAATGTTAAACGGAGCAGGGGACGAGTTAGAGAATAAATCCTCAAACGTAAAGACGTCACCTTCAATTCCAAAGAATTTGCCGTACTTTTGGACGAGTGGCTTTAATCCGTATGATGATTCATGCTCATTCAAAATGTACATTGCATCGTGCGTATCAAAAACCGCTCCCCGGATGGTATATCCATCATTCTTTGTGATATTCAAGTCAAACCGGGCAGAACCCATATGAAAGGATTTTCCCTCCGTCTCAGCTTCCATATATGGCTTTAATGCTTCAATTACCTTTGAGCGGGTTAATTGCTTGGCGTCTTTCCGGTGTTGAAGCTCAGCCGGGATTTTCATACCGTTTACTTCATTAACTCCGTCGATATGGCCATAAGGAAGATAATAACCCTCATCCAATAGCGGAAGCCAACACGAAACGCCAATTGTTAGGTCAATAAAACTATCAACCCCGGTTGACTCATAGTCCCATGCAATTAGACTTTTCACGCCCAAATCGTCCCATTTGCCTGCCCATTTTTTACGTTGCAAGGTACACTCAGTACGAAGTCTTTTTAGGAATTTCAGAAGTTGGCTATCATCCGTCAGAATATAAAAATTTTTCGGTTTAGTTTCGATAACTTGACGTGCCCTTCGAATCCGCATCTTCTCCTCTCTTCTTTCTTCAATTCCCTGTCCAACCCGGAGAATTTGGGACTTTGTCAGTTTGCCTTCTAACTTGAGGCTTCCAGCTTCCAACTCCTCCTCAACTAACCGGAACAATTCTTCCTCTTTCTCGTTCAACTTAACCGAGTCTCGCAAATACTTAAGTTGTTCAAGAGGTGGCATATTTGCTGTTTCAACATCTTTCCGCACCTTCTCCACTCTCTCTTTCATTCCTTGGTTCAGCTTTTCGGGATGGAATTTCAATTTAATTTCCATTCAACAAAACCTCCTTATCCCTATTCACCTAACGTAGTGGGTGAGTGGGGGATAAGATTAGACATTCACGAAAAAACTTTTTTCAATACGAAAAAAAAAAGGGATAGCTAATCAGCTATCCCATTAGTAGATACTAGTCTCATCCTCGTTCAAAAGCCTAGCAAGAAGATAATACAGCTCATCTATTGCCGGGCATTCAGTATATTATTCATGAAGTTCGTCATACAGCTTATTCGCAAACCGTTTATTGAACTCTAATCGATAAGCGACTTCACGCTTTACCTCTGCATGAATGTTACCCATCCCCAACGCCTCCCTCAAGAGTTTGAATTGATAGGGTTAAACTCTATTTTTACACTCGGAACCTCGGTTGCATACGATTCCAATTCGATGGATTGCCAATGACGAACCCAATCGCCATTTAAATACACAAGTTCCAATAGGTGGTTTCCGTTGTCTTTCCGGTCAAACGAAATATACATGAAATTAGGCTTCTTGCTAAACTTGACCTCACAGGAACCATCTGGATTAACCCTCATGAATTCAACATTCGATGGTAAATTCATGTAACCACTCCCTCAGAAAATTTATTCAGACTTCGGAACTTCATCCGCCGCAGGCACTGCAATATATCTAGTGTTTACGTGCCCACCTTAATCCGTCCTTTATAGGTTTGTAAATGCTGGTTACCCAGACCATCTCCTCCAATTCGCCGTGGCGGAACTGTTCGATTTAGACGCCTTAACCTCATTTCTCCACGCTTCGTATTCCTCCATGGAAAAGTGATAATCAGTAGCGGTTCGAATTCCCCATTTAATATCTTCGTCGCTGTAATCAAATGGGTATTGCCCAGAGGAATTAAAATCATAGTTATAATCAAGATGAAGACTGAGAATCCATCCGTTTTCCAACGCAAAGCCAATGTCTATATACCCGCCGGTAAATAAGTACCTATAAAAGCGCCCTACCGTTTGGTAGGGTTTAATTTTACCAGCGTTAAAGGCGGTTTATCTTTCGACCTATACTTTTTTACATATCTGTTTGCTTCTTCGACTGTATACCAAATACGGATATTAACGTTATTCCACGATTCGCCCCGGTAATACTCGCCGGTTTCGTCAACGAATGCATATAACGGTTTTAATTCCGGCTCTACAGCTTCTACCATTGAAGCGCTATTGCTCGCTAAAAACTCCGCTATTTCCTTTAGTTTTTCTTCCGATGATTTCTGCAGCTCTTCCGAACTTAAAGAACAAACATACTGTTTATATTCTTCTTGCCGTTTTTTCAGCCTTTCCCTTGCCTGTTTTAGTCCTTTTTTTGTGGGGCGGTAAACGCTGTTTGTCTCACTCATTTTTAACGTCCCCTTTCTTTAATTTCCGGGTTATTGACCGGTCGGCGTGTCCGGCATCTCTGGTAACAGGCACTAATTAGATGTCGCATATCTCATCACACCCAACCGTACAGTCAGGAGCTACACATGCGACATCATGTTTTGCCTGCGCGTAGGGAACCTTTCCTACCTCAATAACCCGGTTATGTTTGGGGAGGGCATCGGGCATAGGGCACGCCACGGTTTCTTACTCCCTATGCCCTTATCGGGACGTGCCCACCTTTCGGCAGTATCTTTACAAACCGTGGAAAGTAGCCTACTTGGTTTTCCCCGTCGCCCAGAGTTAATGACGACTACGCATCCTAATAATCGACCAAAACGGTCGATGTTACAGATACGTAGGCGTAGCGCATAATGCGCTGAGCAACACAAGAACAAGTGGTTCCTGTACTGCTCGCCGCATTAGGCGGCTTAAAAAGGTTTAGAGGCTCACCTACGGCTAGCGGGGTGGTAACTCCCGCATCTCCACCGAAGGCGACGGCTACCTGTTCCGTCCTTAGCCGTTGGTGAACCGTCCAAACCTAAATATTCATATCAGATTTAGAAAGGCAAATCATCGTCACTAAGTTCAACGGATTTATTATCTTTACTGTCTTCAATAGATTCATCATTATCAAGAGGTTTTTCACCAATTCGTGTAACATCAAACCCAATTTTCATTAAGTCTTGAATTTGCTGTTCTCGTGATTTAGTGAAGAACACCTTTTCGAATAGTTCGTGATTAAACTTAGTTCCTTTTGCTTGTTCAAAGTTATTACGTTCGGTATCATTCAAACCCTTATTCAAATTGATAATCGGCTGTAATGTTACTGTCGTGCTGGTTCCAGTACCTTTTTTAGAGAGGACGAATGGGATATTTTCCAAATCTTCCTCATAATCAAGAATGGTATTTGCAATTGCCTCTCCTTGTGTCCGAGACAGGTCTACAACAATTTGATTTCCTGTAGACAAGTCTACGAAGCCAAACATCATACGTTTCTTAGCACGCAAGCCATTGGCGAGGCGTCGCATGGCTTCGGCTTCATCCTCTTTACCTTGAGCTTTAAGGTTCTCGGAATCCTCATACATAAGCGGAATTGCTTTATCAAAAAGGTCTTCTTGACCAGAATGTTTTAAGCACGGCATGGAGTAAACTCCGAAATTCGAACTTAAATAATAGTCTCCATGTTGCAAATACTCACCGAAATCCAAACCAAGAACGGCAACCTTAATTGAGTCGCCGGATTTTAAATACTTCAAAATTTCTTTGCGGTCTGTTTTTTGCTCTTCTTGAAGTGCTTCTTTACCTTGCCTAACAAAAATGCTCATTAAACATCACCTTTTCCTTTTTGTCTTATTTTGTTGGGGTACTCTTCTATCCCCTATTCACCTAA
>NZ_JACETT010000027.1:0-23576 GCF_013912365.1 Thermoactinomyces intermedius | reverse complement strand
AAGAGGTTTTTTGTTTTTATAAATGATTGGTGATGCGGAAAGCAGTTTGAACCGATCCGGAAGTTGACGGAGCGCAAAAAATCAGATAAGTTTAAAGGAAGACATCCAACAACGGAAAGGGAGAATGTATGCACATGATCTATTTATCCTGACTCCGGAGAAAAATCAGTCATGCGAATGAACAGAACGACGGATTCTTCTGAGGCAGGATGAATGAAATGTGCATTTTTTGGCATGCATCCGTGTGTCTGAATTCAGGCAAATAGAATGCAGCTGTTGTTTATGCATAACATGACCTCCTGTCTCGGAAGAATGAGACGGGAGGTTGTTTTTGTGATGGAAAGAAAAAAGAAGATGGAATACCAACTGCAAGAAATCACACTGTCCGATCCAAACACGGGACCTTACGGCATGGCCGTTTCGGACCGTGGGGAGGTCTGGTTTACAGAGCATGAAGCCAATCAGATCGGTTGCCTGAGCCCGGACGGAACCATTAAGGAATACCCTGTGCCGACACCGGGTGCAAAAGTGTTATGTATAACCGTTTCGTCAGACGGTGAAGTCTGGTTTACGGAAAATGCCGCAAATCAAATCGGGAGGTTGACCAGGGACGGGGAAATGATCGAGTATCCCTTGCCTCATCCGGATTCCGCCCCGTTCGGGATTGCCGAAGGACCCGATCAAAAAATATGGTTTACCGAAATCAACGGAAACCGGATCGGGCATCTTTCAAAAGATGGCACCTTTGTGGAATATGCATTGCCCCGCAAAGGGGCTTTCCCATCGATGATCACAACGGGGCCGGACAAAGCACTCTGGTTCACGGAAAACCAAGCCAATTGCATCGGGAGAATCACGTTAAGCGGCGAAATCACGGAGTTTGAAATTCCCACGCCTCAATCAGCGCTTGTCGGGATCACCCAGGGAAACGATGATGCTTTGTGGTTTGTGGAGATCAACGGAAACAAGGTGGGGAGAATCACCCCTTCCGGCGATATCACGGAATATGAAATTCCGGTGAAAAACGCCCGGCCTCATGCCATCACGACCGGAGCCGGCCATGAATTGTGGTTGACACTGTGGGGATCGAATCAGATCGGAAGGATAAAAAGCAATCAAGCCTTTGAAATATACAACTTGACAACCCCTCATGCCGAACCGCACGGCATTGCAAGCGGGGATGGGAAAACGGTGTGGTTTGCCCTGGAATGCGGGAAAATCGGCAAATTGACACAAAACGAATGAAACGAGGTGAGGCTGTTGCCTTTGCACCGACAGATGGGACCCGATCCGCAAAACCGGTTTCCGGTCCCGGGAAACCAAAAGCTTCAATTCATCAAACCTTCGATCACAAGAAAAAACATCATTGCGGGGGAATATTCTTATTATGACAGTAAACATGGCGAATCCTTCGAGGATCAGGTTTTATATCATTATGAAGCAATCGGGGACCGGTTGATCATCGGAAAGTTTTGTTCCATCGGTCCCGGAACGACGTTTCTCATGAATGGCTCCAACCACCGGATGGATGGTTCCACTTTTCCTTTTCATCTGTTTAGCAACGGGTGGGAACAACACGTTCCATCTTTGGAAGCGTTGCCGCTCAAAGGGGATACAAAAGTCGGAAATGATGTCTGGATCGGACGGGATGCCACGATCCTGCCCGGAGTGACCATCGGGGATGGAGCCATCATTGCCGCCCGGTCGGTTGTGACAAAGGATGTGTCCCCGTATTGCGTTGTTGGAGGAAACCCGGCAAAGTTGATTAAAAAACGCTATCCTGATGAAGTGATCAGGGACTGGCTGGAAATCAGATGGTGGGACTGGGATGTGGAAGAGATTCATCAAAATCTGGAGTTTATCATCAACGGAGAAATTGAAAGATTAAAAAGGCACAGACGGAGCTAAAGGAGAAAACGGGTGTTTTTTGAGAAAACCGGATGCGAATCGCGTCTTATCATTTGACAAATCTTCTCTTTCTGGTTTATTATGCTGTTAAATCATATGTACGGAAGGGTGAACATCGGGACGATGAAGTGCTAATCCTATTTTTGAAAGCAGATGGATTGAAGGATTTTTTGGCAGAGGGGAAGTCTGCTTCTTTGTGCTGCCTTCAATGTGTCTTTTAAGAATAGGATTGGCATCACCCGTTTTTGATAACAAGTGAATCCGGTGGTATGGATCTTTTGTCTGTTGACGGTCTGTACACCCGTGCCTTATTTATGCCTCCTATTCTTAAAAAGATGGGAGGCTTTTTTCGTCTCCCAAAAAATACAACAGGTACGGAGATGATACAAATGTTGCTGGAAGCGCGTGATTTGAAGCTGTATGTCAAAGACCGTTTGTTGTTTGACGTGAAAAGGTTGATCATTGATCACCGGGACCGGATCGGTTTGGTCGGCAAAAATGGCAGTGGAAAAACCACGTTGCTCAAGACGTTGACGGGTCAGCTCATTCCGGATCAAGGCCAAGTGATCAGCCGGGCCACGGTTGAATTTTTGCCGCAGATCAAACGGCAGGATTCAACCAAAAGTGGCGGTGAATTGGCCCAGGAATATCTTTTGCAAGCCTTGGGGAAGGATCCGGAGATTTTGTTTTTGGATGAGCCGACCACTCATTTGGACACCGGGCATATCGAATGGTTGGAAAAGAAGCTGAAAAACTGGCCGGGGGCCTTTGTGGTCGTTTCCCATGACCGGGAGTTCCTGGATACACTTTGTACGACCATTTGGGAGATTGATGAAGGCAAGATCAAAACCTTTAAAGGAAATTATTCGGATTACGTCCGTCAAAAGGAATTGGAAAGAGCACAACAGATCCAGGCATACGAAAAATATGCCAAGAAGAAAAGGCAATTGGAAGAAGCGCTGCGAATGAAAGAACAAAAAGCGCAGAGAGCGACCAAAATACCGAAAAACGCCAACCGGATTGAAGCGAAGAAGGCCAAACCCTACTTTGCCAAAAAACAAAAGAAATTGGAAAAAGCCAAAAAAGCCATGGAAACCCGTCTGGAAAAACTGGAGAAGGTGGAAAAACCGAGAGAAATCACGCCGGTCAAGATGAGTTTGCCCCACCAGGAAGCCATGAAGGGAAGAGTGGTGATCCGGGTGCTGGATGTTTCCGGGATGGCGGGCAACAAGCTTTTGTGGAAGCCGGCGCGTTTTGATGTGCGCGGAGGGGAGAAGATAGCCGTCACCGGACCGAACGGTGCCGGAAAAACCACGCTGATCCAAAAGATCATCCGCCAGGATGAGGGAATCACGGTTTCACCGTCTGTGAAAATCGGTTATTTCAGCCAGAATCTCAACATTCTGGATCTGAAAGAATCGATTTTGGAAAATGTCCGTTCCACTTCCAAGCAGGATGAGACGTTGATCCGCACTGTGCTTGCCCGGTTGCATTTCCGGAGGGACGATGTTTATAAAAAAGTGGAAGTGTTAAGCGGCGGGGAACGGGTCAAAGTGGCATTGGCCAAAGTATTTGTCAGTGACATCAACACCCTCGTTTTGGACGAACCGACGAACTTCTTGGATATTGAAGCAGTGGAGGCTTTGGAATCCCTCCTTCAAGAGTACGAAGGCACGGTCATCTTTGTCACCCACGACCGGCGTTTTGTGAAAAAGCTGGCAACCCGGATCTTGGAGATCAAAAACCGGGAAATTCGTTTTTTGGACCGGCCGGATGAAAAGAACCGGCAGTCCGGGCGGAAAAAGGAGAGGGATGCCGGGGAGGACCGGCGGCTGTTGCTTGAAACCAAAATATCCGAGGTGCTCAGCCGGCTGAGCGTGGAGCCTTCCGAAGAGCTGGAAAAGGAATTTCAAAGGCTGCTGGCAGAAAAAAAGAAATTGGAAACAGATTAAAACGTTCAGCAAAAAGAAAAGGGCGTGAAACCGAATGAATTTTATCCATGAACAGAGGAAAGAACAATGGAAACGGGAGATTGTCCTTTTTTTAACCAGCCAGACCATTTCCCTGTTTGGCTCATCGCTCGTGCAATATGCCATCCTGTGGTATATCACCTTGGATACCCGGTCCGGTGTGATGATGACCATCTATATTCTTTGCGGTTTTGTTCCCACTTTTCTTCTCTCGCCGGTTGCCGGGGTGTGGGCAGACCGTTTCAACCGCAAAATGTTGATCATCGGGTCGGATGCCATGATTGCCTTGGCCACGTTGATCCTCGCCATTTTGTTTCTTGCGGGATATGATGCGGTTTGGCTGCTTTTTGTCATCTCCGCTGTCCGCGCAATCGGGACGGGCTTTCAAACTCCCACTGTTGGCGCGGTATTGCCGCAATTGGTTCCGAAGGATCATCTGACGAAGGTGAATGGAATCAACGGAAGCCTCCAGTCATTGATCATGCTGGTTTCCCCCATGGTGAGTGCGGCACTCATCACCATGGCCTCCATTGAAGCGGTTTTCTTTGTGGATGTTCTCACGGCCGCCGTTGCGGTTTTCATCATGCTGGCATGGGTTCACATTCCGGTTCACCAAAAGGCGTCCGAAAAACAGAAAACCACTTATTACAGCGATGTCACCGAAGGGATCGCGTATATTAAAAAACATGCTTTTTTAAAGAGCTTCTTTTCGTACTTCGCTGTATTCTTTGTGTTGATTGCCCCGGCTTCGTTTTTAACCCCGCTGCAGGTGACCCGGAGTTTTGGGGATGATGTGTGGCGGTTGACGGCCATTGAAATCACTTTTTCCGTCGGGATGATGGCAGGGGGAGGTTTGATCGCCTTATGGGGAGGCTTAGGCAATAAAGTCCATACGATGGCTCTCTCCGGCTTTATCATGGGGATTTGCACTTTGGCACTGGGATTGGTTCCCGACTTTTGGATTTACTTGTTGGTCATGGGTTTATTCGGGGTGGCCATGCCCTTTTTCAATACGCCGACAACAGTCTTGTTGCAGGAAAAGATTGAGGAAAATTATACAGGAAGGGTGTTTGGGGTATTCAGTATGATCTCCACTTCCATGATGCCGGTTGGGATGCTTGTTTTCGGACCGGTTGCCGATTGGATCGAAATTGAATGGATTTTGGCCGGCACGGGCTTGTTGATGTGCATGCTGGCCATGTTTTTGGGAAAGAACAAAGTGCTGTTAAAAGCGGGGAAACCGGCTTGATTTCATCTTGCGTCCAAACCCCTTGAAGGGGAAGCGCCGCTTCAGGGGGTTTGTTTTCATGAATGAAGAAGAAAGGGGAAAAATGATGAGGGAGACGCTGTTGATGGTGGATGATGAGACCGGCATCATTCAAATGATGAGACGGCTGCTGGAAAAAGAAGGATTCGAAAGGATCCTTGAGGCCACCTCCGGCGAAGAAGCGTTGGAGAAAATCAGAAACAACCCGGTGGACTTGATTTTGCTGGATGTGATGCTGCCGGATACAGACGGCTTCCGGCTGTGCCGGCAAATCCGGGAAATGACCGACGTTCCCATCCTTTTTTTGACGGCCCGCACGGCGGATATGGATAAATTGACCGGTTTTTCCATGGGAGCGGACGATTATATCACCAAACCGTTTAATCCCTTGGAAGTGGTTGCCCGGATCAAAGCGATTTTACACCGGCAAAGACGCCTGAATTCCCGGCTTCGCGAATTTCGCACCGATCATTTTGTGTTGTACATGGACCAGGCGAAATTGGTGGTGGACGGGAAAGAAGTGAAATGCCCGGCGAAGGAATTTGAGTTGCTGAAATTCTTGTGTGAGCATCCCAATCAGGTGTTCAGTGTGGACAGCCTTTATGAGCACGTATGGGGGGATTATCCGACAGTGGGAAAGGAAAACACCGTCATGGTGCATATCAGGCGGTTGCGGCAAAAAATCGAAAAGGACCCGAAGCACCCGGTGTATTTAAAAAACATCAGGGGATTGGGATATATGCTCGCGGTATCAGATAAGGAGAGACGGTGATGGACCTCAAATACAAAATATCCCTCCAGTTTGTGGCGATTTTGCTGGCTGTCGGAGGCGTTCTTTTGCTTTCAGGGTTGACGGTGGTTCCGGTTGTTGTCCTGCTGATTCACAAGCTTCTTCAGATCCCGGTGGGAACCCGTGTCCCTCTGCTGATCGGCTTGTATTTATGTTCCTTTGTCGTGATTTTTATGATGATCGGGATCTTTTTGGGGAGGAAAATCAGCAAGCCGCTCTTTTTTCTGATCCAATGGATTGAGAACCTTTCCGAAGGGAAATTTCAAAAGCCGGATTTTCCAAATCTGGCCGCCCGGAAGTTCGGGGTGTTTTTGGAATTGGAATCGAAACTGGGCAATTTGACCGAACGGCTTCATTCCGTCGAAAAGGAGCGTCAAGCGCTTGAAGAATCGAGGAGAAACTGGGCTTCCGGCATCGCCCATGATTTGAAAACCCCTTTATCTTACATCAAAGGGTATGCGGCGATGCTCCGCTCGGATCATACCTGGGAAGAAGCAGAAGTGAAAGAGTTCAGCCGGATCATTGAGGAAAAATCGATCCATATTGAGCAATTGATCCAAGATTTGAGCATCGTTTACCAATTGGAAGAACGCCAAATTCCCTTGAATGAGCGCACCTTAAACCTGGTTACCTTTTTGGAACGGGTTTTGGCCGATCTTAAAAAACATCCCCTGGCGGACCGGTATGATATCCGATTCAAATCCCCGGCCAGGGAGATCCGGTGGACGTTTGACGAACATTTGCTCAAAAGGGCACTGGAAAACCTCGTCATGAATGCCATTCGGCATAATCCCCCGGAAACAACCATTCAGGTGACAACCGAATTGAAAGAAGACAAGCTTTTGATCGTGATTCAGGATCATGGCAAGGGAATGGACCGGAAAACCATTCAACATTTGTTCGACCGCTATTACCGGGGAACCCCCACCGACCGGTCCGCGTTGGGTTCCGGGCTCGGCATGGTGATTGCCAAGCAATTCATCGAGAGGATGCAGGGCTTCATCCAAGTGGAAAGCAAGCAGAATGAAGGCACCCGGATCACTCTTTGGTTTCCGTATAAAAATTAAGGTGCTGTTAAGATTGCGTTTGTGTGGTGTTTATTTTGGTCTGTTAAACTGCGTTTGGAGCGGTTGAAAGAAAGGCACCGCCAAAAGAATCAATAGGTTTTAAAGGGATCGGGTGTTTTTCATGCATTGCTTGCACCGCTTTGATGTCATGACCGGAAGGAGGGAAAAGGGGATGAGAATCATGATTGCCGCTGTCACGGGGATTTTGGGCGGATTTATCATCGGCGTTTTGTTGTCCAGCGTCATCGGCATTTTCAGTTTCCAATTCTTTTTCAAGCCGTTTGGAATTCCGTTTCTTCCCTATCTGTGTGCGTTGGCGGGCGCGGTTGCCGTTCCCGTGATCGATTGGCGCCAATGGAAACATCGCCATTCATCCGGGAATGGATCGGTGGAAAACAGGTGAAGTTGGAGGAATAGAGCAGAAAGGAGGATATTTTGATGGGTTACCGGTTAAATATGAGAAAAAAGCATTTATTGGTTTCCATACATGTGCTGGGGGCCATGGCATGGTTTGGCGGAACGTTGGGAATGTTGATCCTGGGGATTTACATGGGAAACGCGGAAAATGGGGAACAGCTTTATTACACACTTTCAAGTATGCACATGATTGATGGCACGCTGATCAAATATCCGGCCATGGTGGTCCTGATCACCGGCCTGATGCTGTCGGTCTGGACCCATTGGGGATTGACGAAGCATTACTGGGTGTTAATCAAGTTGGTAACGACTTTCCTCATTATTTTGCTCGGTATCCTGTTTCTGAGTGACGGGTTGTCTTTTTTGATCGAGACCGCGGAGAAATATCATTTGGCAGCTTTAGAAAATGCCTCTTTCCATCGGACCAGCATTTCCTTGACTTTGGGCGCCATCTTCAATGTGGCGGCGATAGTCATGATGACCCTGGTCACCTATTACAAACCATTCGGGAAGATTAAAAGAAAAGCAAAACGTGAAAACCGGTGATTCCGGAAAGGATTATTGAACAAGCATTTTGAAGCCGAACCAAGCCAAAAAAATGCCGTAGCCGCAAAGAATGAGTCCGGAAATCAGTTGAAATCCCTGGATAAAGGCCGGCTTGATGTAAGGCCGGCACCAACTGACCGACAAAGATAAGAGGAGATTCCACATTCCGCAACCGATCATCAGATAAGTAAAAGCCGTGATCAGAAACGACAAAGGCCGCTGATGAATGGTGCTGTACACACCGGACCAGGAGAGAAAATCCATGGGATTGATGAACCCAAGGACAAATCCCTTGGCAAGAAGATGGACAGGCCGGGGCCACGACGAAATGGACAACTTGGTTTTCAGATTCGACGTCCCCAAATAAATCAGGTAAGCCCCGCCCGCGACCGCTATGAACGCCAGATACGACAAATCCACAATGCCGCTGGAAAAGCCGTAAAGAATGATGCCGACAATCAACAGGTTGGAGATCACATCTCCCAAGCCGACCAGCCAGGAAGGATAAAAACCGCTTGAAATCCCTTGCCGGATCATCTCGATGTTGACCGGTCCGATTGGGGTGGACAAAGCAAATCCCAATATAAAATAGCCCATCCACGTTTCCATGCATACGACTCCTTTATGACAACTTGTCACTATATCTATGCTTGTCTTGGAAAAAAAACAACAACAAAATGGATCCGGTATGTCGGGACGGAACAGGTATTGAAGGAATTACCATTGTAAATCCATATGTTTTCATTTATACTAAGAATAAGTTACAAGTGCATATTTACCCTCATCGATTTCTCTCGGTGAGGTAGAGGTTGCGGCTTTTATCAGTACTTTGCACGAGAATTTGGAGTTTCGTTTGATGACTGCAAGGGAAAGGAAAAGTCGCCGAAGTTTGTTCGCTTGCTCCAGGCGGACAAGCTGGGGCTGATTCCAAACAGGGTCAGCACTGTCACGTTTGTTCTTGCCCAGACAAACGTGGTGCGCTATCTTGCGGGGGTTTGGTGTGGGTTTCATCATACCGTCCCATCCAGAAGTGACGGTTTTTTTGTTTTTTCCTGCCGGACCTCGGCTTAAGAAAGGGAGAGATACTTTTTTATGTCCAATTCAAGTGATGACCGACAATTAAAAAAAGGATTGAAGTCCAGGCATATGTCGATGATCGCCATTGGCGGATCCATCGGGACCGGGATCTTTCTCGCCAGCGGAGCGGCGATTCAGGAAGCCGGCCCGGGGGGTGCGCTGGTTGCTTATATGGCGATCGGCATGATGGTTTACTTCTTGATGACCAGCTTGGGGGAAATGGCTGCGTACATGCCGGTGTCCGGTTCTTTCAGCACGTATGCAAGCCGGTTTGTGGATCCGGCATTGGGATTTGCGATGGGATGGAATTATTGGTATAACTGGGCCATTACCATTGCAGTCGAATTGTCTGCCGGTGCGTTGATTATGAAATATTGGTTCCCGGATGTGCCGGGCGTGATTTGGAGCGCCATTTTCCTGGCATTGATGCTGGGATTGAATCTTCTTTCCGTCAAAGGATACGGAGAGTCAGAATATTGGTTCTCTTTCATCAAGGTATCGACCGTCATCATCTTTTTGGTTATCGGATTTTTGATGATTCTCGGCATCATGGGAGGCGAACCGATCGGCTTCAAGAATTTTACCATCGGTGACGCACCATTTCACGGCGGATGGATGGCCACCGTCGGCGTGTTTATGATTGCAGGTTTTTCATTCCAGGGAACGGAGTTGGTCGGGATTGCAGCGGGTGAAAGTGAAAATCCCGGCAAAAACATCCCGAAGGCGGTCCGGCAGATTTTCTGGAGGATTTTGCTTTTTTATACGTTGACCATCCTTGTGATCGGTTTGATTTTGCCTTACACCCACCCGAATCTGGCGGGCGGCGATGTGGACCAGGTGGCCAAAAGCCCGTTTACCATGGTGTTTGAACGGGCCGGTTTTGCCTTTGCCGCTTCGGTGATGAATGCGGTGATTCTGACGGCGGTCCTTTCCGCGGGAAATTCCGGCATGTATGCTTCCACCCGGATGTTGTGGCAGTTGGCGAGAGAAGGAAAAGCGCCGAAAGTGTTCAGCAAAGTGAACCGGCGTGGAGTGCCGGTTTATGCATTGCTGTTGACGGCACTGGTCGGGGCGTTTGCATTTTTGGCGTCGCTGGTCGGTGACGGAACCATTTACATCTGGTTGCTCAATGCTTCGGGGTTGTCCGGATTTTTGGCTTGGCTCGGCATTGCGATCAGCCATTACCGGTTCCGCCGCGCTTTTGCTGCCCAGGGAAAAAGCCTGGATGTTCTTCCTTACCGGGCGAGGTTGTTCCCGTTTGGGCCGTTGTTTGCTTTCTTCCTGTGTTTGGTGGTGATCCTGGGACAAGATTATCAGGCTTTCACGGGAGAAGCCTTCGACTGGTACCGGCTGGTGGTCTCCTATATCGGCCTGCCGATCTTCATCTGCCTGTGGCTCGGTTTCAAATGGAAAAAGAAAACAAAAATGGTTCCGCTTGAATCTTGTCAACTGGAACCGGATCAGGAGTAAGAAAAAACCTGCTGACTTTGGTCAGCAGGTTTTTTTGGGTCATCAGAGTTTGACCGATGCAAAGAATATCAAAACCGCCATGCACAAAACCGAAATATTCAGCAGCATGATATAGCGTTTGACGGTTCCGATCACTTGTTCTTTTTCGATACCGTCAGATTGGACTTTTGCCAATGCCTTGCGGCCGTACAAGACAATGACGAGAATGAACGCAAGGATAAACAAACTTCCAAAACGTTCTTTCACCAACAGCCACAGCGGCTTGTCCCCGGCGAATTGCAGCATCATGTAGATCCCCGTCAGGAGAACAATGACAGAGATGGGGATAAACATGGTCAGATTCCAGCGTTGGGCGCGATTCAACGCATGATCCATCCGTCCCGTCTCGCCGGTGCGGATGGCATCCCTTAAAAACATGGCCATCAGTGAGGCTCCGCCAAACCAAGCAGCAACAAAGGCGATATGTAAAAATTTGATGATACCGTAGGCAGTCACTGGTTAAACCCCTTTCATTTCACGATGATATGATAAGCGGACAGTTCCTGCCGTTCGACATCCCCTTTGCGCCCACCGTGTGCTCTTTCAAAATGTTCGCTTTGGATCCAATTTATAAAATCCTCTTTGGAAGCAAAGACGGTTTCGGCAACGACATGCGATTCATCTTCAGACAGAAGCAGACGGAAAGAGACAAAACCCGGTACTTGTTTCATGGATTCAGGAGCCCGGCTGAAACCTTCCTTCAAATGCTTCAGATGCTCTTCGGATTGTATCTTGATATGATTGTTGACCAGATACATACAGGTCCTCCTTCCCGGGGCAAAATGAGTCATTCATTTATAGTATATACCATTCTCCTTCCCATAATCAAAAAGAATCAAGAGGAACGGACCCCATTTTTAAGAGAGACCGGAAAGTGTATACTGAAATAAAAAACGAAACAGAAGTGATGGGAATTGATCAAGGTTAAAAACTTAACGAAAAAATACGGGGATCAGGTGGTTGTCAAGGGAATTTCTTTTACAGTGAAAGAACATCACATTTTTGGATTGCTGGGCCCCAATGGTGCCGGAAAAACAACCACCATGGAAATGATGGAAGGATTAAGGAATCCCGATGAGGGAAGCATTGAAATTGCCGGGGTGGATGCGGTCAGAGACCGGGATCAGTTGAAGCAAATCATCGGAGTGCAACTGCAGTCCACCGCATTGTTTGAGCATTTGACCGTCCGGGAAAGCCTGGAGCTGTATGCCGGTTTTTACCCGAAAGCCCGTCCGGTTCAGGAACTTTTGCGATCCTTTGATCTTCAAGAAAAGGAAAAAACACAGGTGAAACATCTGTCCGGAGGGCAACGGCAAAAACTGGCGATTGCGATTGCGGTGGTGCATGATCCCAAAGTGATTTTTTTGGATGAACCCACGACGGGACTGGATCCCCAGGCCAGACGGCGTTTGTGGGATCTTATTTTTCAGCTTCGCGATGAAGGAAGGACCATTGTTTTATCAACCCATTACATGGAAGAAGCGGAAGTCCTGTGTGATCAGGTGGCGATCATGAGTCAAGGCCGGTTGCTGGAGGTGGATTCTCCTCACGGATTGATTCGCGGGTTGGATTTTCAAAGCCGGATTGAATTTGTGCTGCCGGACTCCGGTTTGGATCAAGAATTGTCTGAATTGCCGGGGGTGATGGAAGTCAGCCGGGAAGAAAATGAAATTGTGTCCATCCACACCAATGATTTATCCCAAACCCTGCAAGAGCTGATTCCATGGGCAAGCCGCCATTGGATTCCGTTAACCGGGCTTCGCACAAGAAGCGCAACGCTGGAGGATGTGTTTCTCCATAAAACGGGAGAGAGGTTGAGAGGGGAATGAAAGCATATTGGCAGTTGGTGAGGGCGCAGCTTCTTTTGTTTTTCCGCAACAAAAACACCGTGATCTGGTCCTTTTTTTTGCCGGTTTTGATGATGCTGGGCCTGGGGTTGTTTCTAGGGGACGGGGGTTCCCAAATTTCTTTGAGAGCCGGAGTGGTGGATCTGGATCAATCGGCACTGTCCGAAGAATGGAAGCAAAATTTGTTCCGGCAGGAAGCCGTCAAACCTGCATCCGGGTCCGAAGCGGAACTGATGAAGAAGTTGAAATCGGGGGATATCGATTTTGTGGTGAAAATTGAAAAAGGATTTGAACAAGCTTACCAAACCAAACAAAGCGCGAAAAAAGTGTTGATCTACATGGATCCGGTGAACAAAACCAAAGCCGGCATGGCCCGGATGCTTGTGGACCAAACAGTGGATGCCATGAACAAAGAAAAGACCCGCTTTCAACCGGTCATTTTGACGGATGTGGTATCCATCCAAAGCCGGACGCTGTCGTATATTGATTTTTTGGTGCCGGGCATTTTGTCTTTAATGATGATGAGCAACAATTTAAACGGCGTCGCCGCCACGATCGCGTCCTGGAGGGAGCGCGGGATTTTGCGCCGGATGCAGGGGACGCCGCTGAAAAGTTCCACTTTTATCGCAGGGCAAATGACGGCCCGGATTTTGTTAAATGCCGTCCAGGTGATCGTGGTCTTGCTGGTGGCTTTCTTTCTGTTTGATGTTCATGTGTACGGATCGTGGGGCACTTTGATTTTATTGATCTTTCTCGGGACACTGACATTTATGTCGATGGGCTTTATTGTGGCCAGTTTGTCCAAAACCCCGGAAAGTGCAGCTCCCATCGCCGGTCTGATCTCGTTTCCGATGATCTTTGTGGGAGGCATCTTTTTTCCGGTCCGGGATTTGCCGGGGATTCTTCAGTCGGTGGTACAGGTGATTCCCATCGTGCATTTGACGGATGCTTTGCGCGGTGTGATGAATGACGGTTTGGCCCTCGGCCAGTTGATGGTTCCCGTCTCCATCCTGCTTGCCTGGGCGGCAGGATCGTTTGCCATCGCGGCATGGACTTTTCAATGGGATGTGAAGTGAATGATTGCCGGAATCGGAACGGACTTGATTGAACTGAACCGAGTGGAAAAAGTGATTTCACGGTTGGCAAAGCGGATCCTGACACCGGACGAACAGGCCGCTTTGCCCGAATCTCCCGTACGCCGTTTGGAATATGTCGCCGGAAGGTTTGCGGCCAAGGAGGCCGTATCCAAAGCGATGGGGTCCGGCATTGGAAAAACATGTTCATTTCAGGATATCGAAGTTTTAAACAATGCGCAGGGAAAACCGGTGGTGACCGTTTCGCCCCGGGTGCTTCAGGCATTGTACGGAACCGGTGCGGTTTCCATCCATCTGTCCATTTCTCACAGCGAACATTATGCCATGGCGATGGCGGTGATTGAAATCGATCATAACTCATAAATGGTGGACATACATATATAACGCGGTTAGGAGGGACAAACGTTGTATTTGGTCACGGCAGAAGAAATGCGGAGAATTGAGGAACGGATCATGGAAGAAACCGGACTTCCCGGAACGGTGTTGATGGAAAATGCCGGGAGATCGGTCGCGGACGAGATCACAAAACGGTTTCCCAAACCGCAAAAAGCGGTGATCCTGGCGGGAAAAGGGAATAACGGGGGAGACGGTTGGGTGATCGCCCGTTATCTCTTGTACCGAAATTGGGATGTGGCTTGCTGGCTTGTCGGAAATCCGGATCAACTCACCCCGGATGCAAAGGTTTTTTATCGCGTGCTGCAATCGTTTACGCCCATTCAAACGTATCATTCCGGGAAGCTGGATGCATTGAAATCCGATCTCAGCCAAGCCGGCGTGATTGTGGATGCCCTTTTGGGGACGGGAGTGAACGGAAGTCTGCGTCCGCCCGTCAAAGAAGTGGTGGAACAAATCAATGCTTCCGGGAAATGGGTGGTTTCCGTCGATATGCCGACAGGACTTCATACAGATGGAGCAAGCATTGATTCAGAAAAAGTAAAAGCAGACTTGACTGTCACGTTCCAATATCCCAAATGGGGCCATTTTTCACGGCAAGGAAACGCATTGAGCGGTGAGCTGGTCATCAAAGAGATCGGATTGCCTCCGGAATTAAAGCCGGAGTTGAAACCAAAAGGAAGGTTGAACGACCCGGTTTGGTGGAAAAACAGCTGGTCTCCCCGCGATCCGTGGTCACACAAAGGAAGCCACGGCCACTTGCTCCTGATCGGCGGAAGCAAAGGAATGCTCGGCGCCATATGCATGGCCGGTGAAGCGGCTTACCGGATGGGAGCGGGTTATGTGACCCTCACTGTTCCGGAGTCGGAAAGACATGCCCTGGCTGCCAAAGTCACGCAGCCGTTGATTTGGCCGTGGCCGGGGGAAGGAACCTTTCATCCCGACAGTGCCGCCGGGCTCCGGGAAAAAGCCGGTCAAATTTCTGCGATGGCCATTGGTCCGGGGCTTGGAAGGTTTGAAGGGGAAGACAAGTGGTTGCGGGACGTCCTTTCTTCCATGCAAGGGCCACTGGTGCTGGATGCGGATGCGTTGAATATTTTGGCGGCTTATCCGGATTTGCTTGAAGATCTCCGGCAGAGAGAGGTGCCGGCGATTATCACGCCTCATCCGGGAGAAATGGCCCGCCTGACCTCCCTGTCGGTAAAAGAAGTGGAGGCCGGCCGGGTGGATGTGGCCCGTTCATATGCCAAGCGTACCGGAATGATTGTTGTTTTAAAAGGAAGGTTTACATTGATTGCCCATCCTGACGGCACGGTGATTCTGAATCCGACAGGAAGCCCTGCACTGGCCAAAGCCGGTTCCGGTGACGTGTTGACCGGGATGATCGGTTCCCTTCTGGCACAAAAGGTTTCGCCGTTTGAAGCGGCGGCGATGGCCGTTTACCTGCATGGAAAAGCCTCCGGGTTGAGCGGAACCCATCCGCACAGTATGGTGTATACCGATTTGCTGGACGGGATTCAACGCGCGGTCCGCCAGGAATTTGTCGAGTGATGTCCCTCGCTAGCCGACACATTTCCCGGGAAATTGACGAAAGGGATGGTTCTATGTGTCGGAAGAAACCATTTTTATGTTTTTGCATCTGCCTCATGCTTTTGGCGGTGGCCGGATGTGGTGTCAAAGATGAACAAGATGTAGTCAGTGAACTGGCACAGCGGACGGAAAAAATGGAGTCATACATCAGCCACGGGAAAATGACCATTTTAACCAGCTCCGAGCCACAAGTCTATGACATTGAAGTCTGGTATAAGAAACCTTCTTTTTACCGGGTTTCCATTAAGAATGTAAAGAAAAACATCACTCAAATTATTTTGCGGAATGACGAAGGGGTCTTTGTCCTGACACCCCATCTGAAAAAAAGTTTTCGGTTTCAAAGCGACTGGCCGCAAACGAACGGGCAGATTTATTTATACCAATCCATCATTCAAAGCATTATTGACGATGAAGAACGTATGTTTCAGGCCGAGAAAAAAACATATCAATTGGAAGTATCCGCAAAATATCCGTTTAATCAGGAAGCTGCCAAACAAAAAATCTGGTTGGATTCCAAACTGTTGCCGACCCGTCTGGAAGTTCTGAGTGAGCAAAATCAAAAGCTGATGCAAGTGCAATTTGACCGTTTCCAACTGGATGCGTCCTTTGATGACGATGCTTTTGACACGGAGCGGAATATGAAGGATCTTCCGTCAGCGGAAAAACAAGTCGTCGCCCCGGCGGATCCGGAAAAAAACGAATTGGCGTCCGTGTTGCCCGGCTATATTCCGGAAAAAAGCCATCTGGTGAGTGAACAAACGATCCAAACCCCGGACGGACCGGTCCAAATCATGCGTTTCCAAGGGGAAAAAAGTTTTACCTTGACCCAGCGGAAGCCGCAAGCCGTTGCCACCAGCCTGCCGCTGATGGGAAAACCCGTGGAATTAAAAAGTGCCATCGGAGTCTTGTTGGAGTTCGGGGAGATGAAACGGCTGGCATGGACTTATCAAGGGATGGAATTTGAAATGATTGGTAAGCTTGCTGAGGAGGAAATGGTGAAAATCGCCAATTCCACCTTTGATCAGTTGGTCAAATAAGGATTCCTGCTGAAACGGCGGGTTTCTGAACGAAGCCCGCATGCATTCATTTTTCTTTCAAGAAGGAAAGAAAGCTGGTATAATACTTTCTAGTGTTTGCGGTAAAGGGATGAAGCAAATCATGAACCGACAGATTGCAGAAGAGCATACTTCATACTGGACCCTTCTTTATCGGAAAAAGCGCTGGATGCGGACGATGGAGTCGTTTGCTTTTATTTTGGGGCTTCTCGTCACCCTCGTGTTTTTTCCATTTCGCAGCCAGCCTTTCATTTTTTCGGTCATGGGTCTTGCCTTGGTCGTTTTTTTTGGTTTTCCCTGTCTTTACCGATGTTGGTTGCGTCCGCACTATACGCTTTATCCTGACCGATTGGAAATTCGAATGAGATCCCGCACCGAAACGATTCCTTTGAAGGAGATGACAAAAGATTTCGATTTACCGTATGGATATGTAATTCATGGTAAAAGGGAATACTTACTGGTAAGCAATCATTTTTTAGAAAAGTTAAACGGTCAATTGGAAGTGATGAAATATGGCTGAAATGAATTGGGCAGATTATGTGGGCAGGGATACGGTCGTTGAAGTGGATTTGGATGCGCTTACACACAACATCCATGAATTTCGCAGGCATTTGAAGAAACAAGTCAAAATGATGGTTGTCGTGAAAGCGGACGCTTACGGGCACGGAGCGGTGGAAGTGTCCAAAGCTGCTTTGTCGGCAGGGGCTTCCTATCTGGCGGTCGCCTTTGTGGATGAAGCGGTTGAACTGAGGAATGCAGGGATCACCGCCCCCATTTTGATTTTGGGTTATACGCCGCCGCATGCGTATCAAACGGCGGTGGATAATGACTTGACCTGCACGGTTTATTTGCCGGAACATTTGCAGAAGATGGAAGAGGCCGCGATCAAAGCAGGCAAGCCCTTGCGAGTTCATATCAAAGTGGATACCGGAATGGGAAGATTGGGACTGGCTCCGGAAGAAGTGTTGTCTTTTGCGCGGAAACTGGATCAGTCGCCGCATATTGAGTGGGAAGGAATTTTCACCCATTATGCGACGGCTGACGAAGCCGACAAGGATTACGCTTTGAGCCAGGAGAAAAAGTTTCGCAAAGTGATTGAAATCCTGTCCGAAAATCATCTCCGGCCACCGCTGGTGCATATCGCCAACAGCGCAGGGGCCATTGATCTTGATGAATACGCATACGACATGGTGCGGTTGGGAATCAGTGTGTACGGTTTTTACCCTTCGACGGAAGTGAACCGCAAATCGGTCTCGTTAAAACCGGTTTTGACTTTAAAAACCAAAGTTTCGTCCGTCAAGAAGCCGCCCGCCGGCACCGGAATCAGTTACGGGAAAACATATGTCGTCAACGGGGAAGAATGGATTGCCGCGATTCCGGTGGGTTATGCCGACGGGATCAACCGCCACTTGTCCAATCGCGGGCATGCACTGATTCACGGGCAAAGGGTGCCGATTGTGGGCCGCGTCTGCATGGATCAATTGATGTTGAATGTGACCGGGGTGATGCCCGTGGAAGTCGGACAGGAAGTGGTGTTGTACGGAAGACAGCAGCAAAATGTCATTACGGTGGATGAAGTTGCCGATATGCTTGGAACCATTCATTATGAAGTCACCTGCATGTTGAGTCACCGTATTCCGAGGATTTACTTGCGTGACGGGAAAGTGACGGGGATCGTCAACCGGTTGCGGGAGCCGGTGCGGATGCAGAGTCTTACTTGACAGCATGGACAACTGTTAATATTTTATGTATAAACATGTTGAGTGAAGGAATTTTATATACTTGAGCGAATAGATTAAACTAGGTTTTTGCGTTTTTTGTTGGGTTATTGATGAATGATAAGTATATTTTTGCAACATCTTCATCATAATGGTAGTATTGATAGGGGAATTTAAACGGTGATGATTGGTTGGGGGTGCTTCATTTGTCCGGTACAAAAAGAATCATGATCAGCCTGCCAACAAAATTGCTTCAAGAAGTGGATGGCGTTGTTGCGAGGGAAAATTCCAATCGGAGTGAGTTTATCCGCCAAGCGATGAGAATGTATCTCCAGGAGCGGAAAAAGCGTTTGATTCGTGAAATGATGCAACGCGGCTACATGGAGATGGCACGCATCAATCTCAACATCGCTTCGGAAGCATTTGAGGCTGAAGAAGAGGCTGAAGATACTTTGGATCGATTGGTTAGTGGGGTGTAACTGATTTGATTGTGAAACGTGGCGATGTTTATTTTGCTGATCTATCCCCTGTGGTCGGATCCGAACAAGGTGGGGTTCGGCCTGTTTTGGTGATTCAAAATGATATTGGCAATCGGTTCAGCCCCACCGTGATCGTCGCCGCGATTACAGCTCAAATTCAAAAGGCCAAATTACCTACGCATGTGGAAATCGATGCCAAAGCATACGGGTTTGATCGTGACTCTGTCATATTGTTGGAACAAATCCGAACGATCGATAAGCAAAGGCTGACGGATAAAATCACTCATCTGGATGATGAAATGATGAATCGTGTCAATGAAGCGTTAATGATCAGTTTGGGTATGATTAACTTTTAGGAAAGAATGGATGGGCCCGTCCATTCTTTTTTTGAAAATCGGGGAGGTCCCCGGTTTTTTTCTTTTCGCTTTTTGCGGGGTGGCGTTGGCCGGGTTCTTCCCATGGGTTATCTCATCGTAGTACTCTCCTTGATTGGTTTTGCGTAAGCCGGCAAAATAAAAGGATGGTATAATAGAATCGTTCAGCAAGTCGTATGCATTCTATTTTATTTATTTTATATCTGTGTTATTTTATTTCCAAATGGATTGTTCTGTTTAATATTGAAGGCGGATCAAGGAGACCAATATGGACATTCATTTAAAAAAGTTATATCAGAAGCTTTTGGCTTCATATATTACTTCAAAAAAAGAAGATCATTTGTATAGTGTGCAGCAGCTGAGTAAATGGTTTTTGGAAAAGCGGATTCCTCCGGACGAAGTGGTGAACATGCATGTCAAGGCCATGAAAGAGCAATATCCCGATATGCCGGATGATCTGAAAGCCTCGTTTGATCTGTTGATTGAGATCATGATCGGTTACGGTATTTCTTATCGTGAAAAAGAGAAACTGGTCAATCGGCACCGGGAATTGGAAAATGAGATCGAAGTGGCCGTCGGAATGCAACAAACTTTGTTGCCGGACGGGCCTCCGAAGTTGGGTGGCGTCGATATTGGCGTGGTGAGTGTGGCCGCCAAGCAGATGAGCGGCGATTACTATAACTTCGTTGATCATGGTTCGGGATCGCTGGGGATTGCCATCGCCGATATTATCGGAAAAGGGATTCCCGCGGCACTTTGTATGTCGATGATTAAATATGCGATGGACCGGCTGGATGATCAACCATCCGCTCCTTTATCACCGTCCCAGGTTTTGCGCGATTTAAACACCGTGGTGGAGCGCAATGTGGATCCGAGTATGTTTATCACCATGGTTTACGGGGTATATGATTCGTTGAACCATCAATTTCGGTATGCAACCGCCGGGCATGAACCCGGGCTCTATTATTGCCATGAAACCGGCGAGTTTGTTGATCTGGAGACCAAGGGGCTTGTGCTCGGCGTATCCAGGGAAGTCAGGTATCCGGAATATAAAATCCGGTTATCACCTCAAGATGCGATTATTTTATTTTCCGACGGGGTAACGGAGTGTAAAGTGGATGGCCGGTTTATTGAGCGGGATATGTTGAAAGAGATTATCCGCACGCATATTCATCTCCCGGCACAAGAAGCTGTTGAAACCATTCACCAAGCACTTTATGATATGTGTGGTTATAAAATTCGAGATGATCAAACGATAGTTATTTTAAAACGTGACGCAGACGAAATGGATACGGGGGACCCAGAGCAGAAGGAGGTCGTGGGTGAATGAATCTGGTTGTGCACGAGAAAAAGGAGAAAGAGAATCAGATCACAGTCATGGTGGAAGGGGAAGTTGACGTTTATACCGCTCCCAAGTTAAGGGAAAAATTACTGCCGCTTTGTGACGGAACAAGACAGATCACGGTCAATTTGTCACAAGTGGATTATATCGACAGCACCGGACTCGGCGTTTTAATCGGGGCATACAAAGCACAAAGGCAAACGGCAGGAAAACTGATCATTTCCGGGATGAATCCCCGATTGTCCCGTCTTTTTAAAATCACAGGTTTGTATGAGATTATGGAAATTGAAGACAAAGCGCAGGAGGATGGCCGCCAATGAGTGATAAACCCTTGGATTTGGTTAATTTGATGATTCCCGCCAAACCGGATTATGTTGGGATTGCAAGATTGACTGTATCTGGGATTGCCAATCGCATGGGGTTTTCTTATGACGACATCGAGGATCTGAAATTGGCAGTTTCCGAAGCTTGCACCAATGCTGTCGATCATGCTTATTGCGGCGGTGAAGGCGAAATTGAGGTGACTTGCAATATTTTCCCCAACCGCATTCAGATTGAAGTGATCGACCGTGGAAACAGTTTTGATCTGGATGAAGTGAAAAAGAGAACCGGCCCGATTAAAGTGAGCGGTTCCATGAACGGAATCCGTGAGCGCGGGTTGGGATTGTATTTGATTAAATCCTTGATGGATCACGTCGATATCAAAGGTGATAACGGAGTCATTGTGAGAATGACCAAGTATATCCGAAAGGACGTGGTGGAAAATCATGTCGAAACGTCCACATCCTTCCCCACTAACCGATGAACAAATACTGGATTTGATCAGCCGCTTTCAGAAAAATGAGGATTCAAAAGCACAGGAAACCTTGATCCATCATTATCGCGATCTGGTCGAAACCATTGCGCATAAATTTGCATACGGCAATGAACCGTATGAAGATTTGGTGCAAGTGGGAATGATCGGATTGATTGCATCGCTGAAACGATTTGATTTGTCCATGGGGCGGAACTTTGAAAGTTTTGCCGTCCCTACCATTGTAGGCGAAATCAAACGGCATATGCGGGATAAAACCTGGAGCGTTCACGTCCCAAGGCGGATTAAGGAGCTGGGGCCCCGGATCAAAAAGGCGGTGGAAGACCTGACGGCTCAATTGCAGCGATCGCCTCGTGTGAATGAGATTGCGGAGTATTTGGGAGTCAGTGAGGAGGAAGTCTTGGAAACGATGGAGATGGGACGAAGTTATCATGCGGTTTCTGTGGATAACCCGATCGAGGCAAGCAATGACGGAAGTCAGGTGACCCTGCTGGATCTGGTGGGGGCAGAGGATAAAGAATTCGAACAAATTGACCGGAAATTGTTATTGGAAAAAATTTTTTCGGCTTTAAGCGAAAGGGAACAAGAGATATTAAAATTAACCTTTTTTGAAAACCTCAGCCAAAAACAGGCAGGGGACCGGTTGGGGATTTCCCAGATGCATGTATCCCGTTTGCAGCGCCGTGCCCTGCAAAAATTGAGGCAGGCAATTCGGATGGAGCCTTCCGAAGTAATATGAAGTGTACCTTGTTGAGGTATGCTTTTTTATTTTGGAAAAAAATGCCCCTCCAGGTTCCCGGTACGTCCGGAGAGCTTGGAGGAGCCGTGCCTTTTAGAAACAGACAGAGGAATGAAGCGGGAGGAATGACCGGTTCCCGCTTTCAAAAGAGAGAAGGAGAGAACGCTTGATCAGATCCAGCCTCTGGCTTCAATGGCTTCTGTAATCCGTTTGATGGCCACCATGTATGCCGCCGTGCGCAGATCGGTGTTTTCTTTTTGGGCAAGATCGTAGACTTCATTGTAAGAGCGCACGATTTTTTCTTTCAATTTGCTGTTGACTTCTTCTTCGGTCCAATAATAATGCATCAGGTTTTGCACCCATTCGAAATAGGAGACAATGACTCCACCGGCATTGGCCAGAATGTCGGGGATCAAATGCACTCCTTTTTTGAATAAGACTTCATCGGCTTTGGGGGTTGTCGGTCCGTTGGCTGCTTCAGCGACAACCTTGGCTTGGATGCGGTCTGCGTTTTTGCGGGTAATCACATTTTCCAGTGCGGCCGGAACGAGAATGTCCACATCCAATTCCAAGATTTCTTCCGGGTTTTCGAGGACCTGTGCATCGGAGAGATCGGTGATTTTGCTGTTTTTGTCATCCTTCAATTTTTTGACTTCGTCAAGGTTTAAACCGTCTTTTTGGTAAATGGCGCCCGAGGTGTCACTGACGGCAACAATTTTGCAACCTTTTTCGGCCAACAAATCAGCAACGATGCGGCCGGCATTTCCGAATCCTTGCACCGCCACAGTGGCGCCTTGGAGGGGTTTGTTTAATTTTTCCATTGCCTGTTCAATAGCGAAGGCACAACCTCTGGCCGTCGCTTCATTGCGTCCTTTGGATCCGCCCAGGCTGAGGGGTTTTCCGGTGATGACTCCGGGGCTGAATTTTCCTTTCATCCGACTGTAAGTATCCATCATCCAACCCATGGTTTGGGCATTGGTATAAACATCGGGAGCAGGAATATCTTTTTCCGGCCCGACGATATCGGCAATAGCCTCAATAAAGCCGCGGCTGACACGCTCAATCTCACCTTTGCTCAGCTTGCGCGGATCGCAGATGACGCCTCCTTTTCCGCCGCCGTAAGGAACATCGGTCACCGCACATTTGAAACTCATCCACATGGACAAAGCTTTGACTTCATCCATCGTGACATCAGGATGAAAGCGGATGCCCCCCTTGGTCGGCCCCATGGCATCGGTGTGCTGGGAGCGGAATCCTTCAAAGACACGGATGGAACCATCATCCATTTTGACGGGGAAGGAGACACTCAAAACGCGTTTTGGTTTTTTGAGAATATTAAGAATATCCTCGGAAACCCCCAGCTTCTTGCCAGCTTGATCGATCTGGATCTGAACAATTTCATACGGGTTCAAAGACTCAAGTTTGTCAGACGTAACGGTGGATACTGGCAACTTTGAATCATCCTTTCATTAGTAAAATTGTTCACAAAAAACTTTTAGATAATAAATTTTTCGATTAATAGAATTAATAACCTTCTATTAATCAAAATGAATAAATATTTATATAATATAGTTTACCAA
>NZ_JACETT010000026.1:0-61625 GCF_013912365.1 Thermoactinomyces intermedius | reverse complement strand
TGCCGTGATCACGGCATTCACCATTGCCGCCTGTGTCATCCGTCCGTCGATCACAACCATCGTGTTGATTGTGTGAGGCGTGTATTCCTGATCGTTCCAAAACACCGGGTTCGGTTCCCCGGCACGGGCTGCATTTCCCACACCGGCTGTGACAAACACGTCCATCTTGAACGTTTTCTCCACGGCAAAACGGTGGCAAACCCGCTCCACCCGGGCCGCCGTCATGAGCACGACCGTTTCTTCAAGGGGAATCTTTTTCCGGGTTAACCAATCCCGGATCTCTCCCTCCGGATTCTTCGCTGCATAATCCCGTCCGACATGCCGGTTGATCATCCGTTTGCAGGTGAACCGGTCACTTCCGTAAACCGCGCTGGTCAAGACTTTCAACGGCCGTTTTGACTCAATCATCAACATTTCCGGATGAACCGTCCATGAAATCGGGCAACCGGCTCGCTGAAACCAATCCATCAAAAGTCTCCTTTCTGAAACAAAGTACGGCTGATGATCCACCCAGCCTCTTTTTTTTCGGCAATCCATCCCTCTCCGTGCCCGATGGACGGCTTCCAAAAGTCGTCCAGGGACTGATACACATGATAAGCAAAAAAACAGCGGATGGGACCGCCATGCGTAAAAACGGCCACGGTTTCCCCGGGCCGGTTTTGTTCCAATTCACGAAGGAAACGTTCAATGCGATGGTGCAGATCCATGAGGCTTTCCCCTTTTGGGGGAGCAAAACGGCCCGGATCACGGATCCAGTTCCACCATGCCTCTTTGGCCAACTCCTCCGCTTCCTGATACGTTTTTCCTTCCCAAATCCCAAATGAACACTCTCTCAAGGCCGGTGTGACGGCCACCGGGATTTCGGGATGTTTTTCAAGAAAAGGACGGGCAGTCTGGACGGCCCTTTTCAAATCACTGGTCACCACAAAGTCGATCTTTTCCCGTGACAGTGCTTCCGCCAACCGGAATGCCTGTTCTTTTCCCGTTTCGGCCAACGGCTCGTCCTGGTGCCCGATGTACCGTTTCATCTGATTCCCTCTGGTTTCGCCATGGCGTATCCATATCAATCGCATCATGAAAGCACCCCCGGAATGGTAAAAAAGAGAAGCCAGGTTAATTCAGACGCTTCAATCATGGCTCCGTACAAATCCCCGGTGCAACCGCCAAGGGTCCGGGTTCCCTGCCAACCGATCCACAGCGGGACCCAAACCGCAAAGAACCCCGCCGCCAAACCGATGCTTCCCAAACCGAACCACACCGGCAACACCGTGCAAACCAAAGCCAGACCAAACCGCGGCCAGGTAAACCGCTCCCGCATGCCTTGTCCCAACCCGTCTTTACCGGCATAAGGGAAGAAACGGATGCCAATCACCGCGGCCAGCCTGCCCCAAATGCAGGCCGTGATCCACACCCGGGCAAAAGAAGCATCCGGATGGCCGGCAAGCACAAACAGGGCCCCCGCTTTTAACATCAACAGCAAAATGGCGGCAATCGCCCCCATGGCCCCGACCCGGGAATCTTTCATGATTTCCCGGATTTTGTCCGGATCGCGGTGGGATCCGAATCCATCGGCCATATCCATCCAACCGTCCAAGTGCAATCCGCCGGTGAAAAACACCCATGCCGAAAGATCCAACAACACCCGGACCGGAGCCGGAAACCATCTGGCAATCAATTGATCAAACAAAAAAAGGACGCCTCCCAACAATAAACCGACCACTGGATACCACACCGGACTTTCCCGGAACCCCTCTTTGTCCAACCGGACCGGTACCGGGAAGCGGGTCAAAAAGGCCAAGGCATGAAAAAATGCATTCATGGTTTCACTCTCCAAGGAATTCCCGCAATCACCATCCACACCTCATCCGCCACTTGCGCAACCTCCTGGTTGAGCCAGCCCAAACCGTCTTGAAACGCCCGGCTCACCGGATGCATGGCCACACCGCCCAGACCGACTTCATCGGTGACCAGGACGGCCTCATACGGTTTTAACGTTTCCAGCCAATCGCGGGCGTCTTGTTTCAAATGTTCTTCCCATTCTTCTTTGTACAACATCAATTGATTGCTCACCCATGCGGTCAGGCTGTCCACCAACACGAGATGGTGTGGCGGGACCGTTTGAATGACCCGGGCCAACCGGTGCGGCTCTTCCACCACGCACCAGTGGTCCGGGCGCCTTTTCCGGTGATGTTCGATCCTCTTTTTCATCTCTTCGTCCGAAGCAACTCCGGTCGCCACATAAGTGACATATTCGGCATCCATGCACAATGATTCAGCAAAGCGGCTTTTGCCGGAACGGACGCCGCCGGTGATCAGCTTGATGCCCATGATAACCCGCCTTCCTTCCTGCTCCATTCTTCAAGCGTCTTCCTTAACAGCAGATTCTGCTCCGGTTTTTTGACCGCGATCCGGAAACAATCATCCTCCAACCCTTCATAATTGGAACAACTCCGGATCAATAACCCTTCCCGGGCCAAGTCGAATTGCAGATCCGAAACGTTTTTTCCGTTGACCGACATGCGCACCAGCAAGTAATTGGCCACCCCCGGAAAAACCTGAAAACCGTCCAGACGGTTCAATTCCCGGATCATCGTTTCCCGCTCTGTTTCCAGCCACCCGCTCACCTTTCGGGCGTGCGGCCGGTAAACTTCCTCCCGCAAAACCGCGCAGCCGATCATTTGCGCCAATCCGTTCACACTCCAGGGAACCTGAAGCGCCCGAATCCGGGAAATCACCGCTTCATCCGCCACAAGATAACCCAAACGCAAACCGGGCAGCGAAAAAAACTTCGTCATGGAACGAACCACAATCAATTGGGGATGCTCCTTCACCCGTGAAATCAACGACCGGTCTTCCTTTGGCTCCACAAAATCCATAAAAGCTTCATCCACAACCAAAATGGTTTGATACCGTCCGGCCCGGCGGATCCATTCCAACATCCGGCCGGCATCAATCAAATGCCCGGTGGGGTTGTTGGGATAACCGATGAATACCAAGTCCACCCGTCTCAACAGCCGGTCCATTTCTTCCAGGGACGGCAAAAATTGCTGCTCCCAGCCGGTCACCAGATGGTCCACGGGAATGTTTCTCTTCCGGGCACATTGCCTGTACTCGACAAAAGAAGGATCCACCACCCCCACCCGGGACGGCCGGAAGGCCTGGATCAACAGATCAATCAACTCGGCAGCCCCGTTTCCCGGCAACACCATGTCCGCGGAAATCCGGTGAAAACGGGCGATCGCCTGTTTCAACCCGCGGCAGGCCGGATCCGGATATCTTGATAACACCGGCATTTCTCTTTCTTCGACCAACTCCCGGATCACTTCTTTGACGATTTCCGGCGGACCGTAAGGATAAATATTGGAGCTGAAATCAATCCATTCCTCTTGTTCTCTGGAAAAAAGCTCACTGGCCGTCAGCAAATCCCCTCCGTGTCCGAACCGCTCCAAGCTTGCCATTTTTTTTCACCCTTTCTGGTCAGTTCTTTTCGCCTTGCGGGGCAGAAAGTCCCAAATCGGCAAATACGGCCATATTTCGGGCCAACTTTACCGCCGTCTCAAACATCGGCATCACAAGAGCCGCACCGCTGGCTTCCCCCAAACGCATCTCTGCATGCAGCAACGGTTTAAAACCCAGCTCATCCAGCAATACGGCATGTCCCGGTTCCACCGACAGATGGGAAGCAAACAAACAGGGGCGGACCTCCGGTTTCCATCTCACCGCCGCCAAAGCTGCCGCCGTGGAAATAAATCCATCCATGATGACGGGAATCCGGTGTTCGGCCGCCCCCACATAAGCTCCCACCATGGCTGCAATCTCCAGCCCGCCGACTTTTTCCAACACCTCCAGCGGATTTTCCGGATCGGGCCGGTGAAAATCGATGGCCTTTTGGATCACTTCACATTTTCGCGCATAAGCCTCCGGAGAAACCCCGGAACCTTTTCCCGTCAATGACGAAACCGGTTTTCCCGTGAGCCCGGCTGCCACCGCAGCCCCTGCCGTGGTATTGCCGATTCCCAATTCCCCCACAGCCAACAGGCGGACGTTCTTTTCGCCCAACTGCCGGACAGTCTCTCTCCCCACCCGGATCGCTTCCACCACTTCTTGGCGGGTCATCGCCTTTTCTTTTAAAAAGTTGCGCGTGCCTTTGCGTACCCGGGCAGAGAGCACGGATCCCGGGGTTTCCTCCCATTCACTCCCGACATCCACCACAACCAGCCCGGCGCCGGCCGCTTCAGCCAAAAGATTCACCGCCGCTTTTCCACGGTCGAAGGTTTGCATCATCAGGCCGGTCACTTCTTTCGGATACGGGCTGACCCCTTCTTCGGTCACCCCGTGATCCCCGCAAAACACGGCCACCGCTTTTTGACTCAAATCAGGGAACATTTCCCCCGTGATGGCGGCCAAGCGGATCATGATTTCTTCCAATTGCCCCAAGCTGCCGACCGGTTTGGTCAATTGATCGACATGTTGTTTCATTTTGCCGGCCGTTTCTTTGTCGACCGGCGGAATTTCAATCTTTTCTATTCCATTGATCAATGTCTCCTCCCCCGCTTTCTTCCGGTATCTTCATTCAAGGATATTATAGATGAAACAGCCGGACAAACCCGTTGTTAAAAAATTGGTTGTTGAAAGATAAATTCATTTTGTTAAAATATTCTTCAATTACCCTTTCTTTATTTCCCCGTTTCTTTGACGAGCTGAGATAAAAGATGAGGTGAGCAAATTGAGACCACGAACATTGTTTGAGAAGGTTTGGGATCGCCATGTCATTGAGCAGGAAAAAGGAAAACCCGCCATCTTGTACATCGATTTGCATTTGGTGCATGAAGTCACCTCCCCGCAAGCTTTTGAAGGATTGCGTCTTCAGGTGCGCAAAGTCCGGCGGCCGGATTTGACCGTCGCCACCATGGATCACAATGTTCCCACCACCGACCGCCATTTGCCGGTCAAAGACCCGATTTCCCAAAAACAAATGGAAACCTTGGAGAAAAACTGCAAAGAATTTGGCATTTCCCTCTTCGATCTCAATCACCAGAACCAGGGAATTGTCCATGTCATCGGTCCCGAGCTCGGGCTCACCCTGCCCGGGAAAACCATCGTATGCGGGGACAGCCACACTTCCACACACGGGGCATTCGGCGCCTTGGCATTCGGCATCGGAACCAGTGAAGTGGAACACGTCTTGGCCACGCAATGTTTGCATCAACTCAAGCCCAAAACGATGCGCATCCACTTTAACGGGGAACTTCGCCCCGGTGTCACCGCCAAAGATGCCATTCTTGCCGTGATCCGCCAAATCGGCACGGACGGAGCCACCGGCTATGTGATTGAATATACCGGCAAACCTATTGAAAAAATGTCCATGGAAGAACGGATGACGGTATGCAACATGTCCATTGAAGCGGGTGCCCGTGCCGGCATGATCGCTCCGGATGAAACCACTTTTGAATATTTGAAAGGCCGCCCTTACGCCCCCAAAGGGGAAGCCTTTGAAAAAGCGGTCCGAGAATGGCGGCAGCTGTCCAGCGATCCGGGTGCGATGTATGATGCGTACATCGAAATCGACGCCTCTTCCATCGCACCACAGGTGACCTGGGGAACCAGCCCCGGAATGGGGACGGATATCACCGAAGCCGTGCCGGATCCTTCCTCTTTCCCGACAGAGACCGAAGCCAAATCGGCCCGCCGGGCGTTGGAGTACATGGGATTGAAGCCGGGCACGCCGATGACGGAAATTGAGATTGACCAAGTATTCATCGGTTCCTGCACCAATTCACGCATTGAAGATTTGCGGGCGGCGGCCAAAGTGGTCAGAGGGTACAAAGTGGCCCCACAAGTGAAGGCCATGGTGGTTCCCGGTTCCCAACAAGTGAAACTGCAGGCAGAAAAGGAAGGATTGGACAAAATCTTTTTGGAAGCCGGGTTCGAGTGGCGCGAGTCGGGTTGCAGCATGTGCCTGGGAATGAATCCGGATATTTTGAAACCCGGCGAACGATGCGCCTCCACTTCCAACCGGAACTTCGAAGGCCGGCAGGGCCGCGGTGGCAGAACCCATTTGGTCTCCCCGGTCATGGCGGCCGCGGCAGCCATCGCCGGTCATTTTGTCGATGTGCGCAACTGGCAATACCGGGATGAGGAGGGAAAAGTCCATGCAACCACTTAAACAACACAAGGGAATCGTTTGCCCGTTGGACCGGGCCAATGTGGATACCGATGCCATCATTCCCAAACAGTTTTTAAAACGGATCGAACGGACCGGATTTGGCCGGTTCCTGTTCCACGATTGGCGGTTTACCGGTGACGGAAACCCGGATCCGGATTTTGTCCTCAACCGGCCGGAATACAAAGAATCCAGTGTACTATTGGCACGGAAAAACTTCGGATGCGGTTCTTCCCGCGAGCATGCCCCCTGGGCTCTTCAGGATTACGGGTTTCGTGTGATCATCGCGTCCAGTTTTGCGGATATTTTTTACAACAATTGTTTTAAAAACGGAATGCTTCCCGTTTCGCTTCCGGAAGAACAGGTGGACCGGCTCTTTCAAAACACCCTGGAAACAGACGGTTACACCTTGACCATCGATTTGGAAAAACAAGAAGTGCGGGATGATGCGGGGCTTTGCTTCCGCTTTGAAATTGATCCCTATCGCCGCTTCTGTTTAATGAACGGGTTGGACGACATCGGCATCACGCTGCAATATGAAAACCAAATCGCTCAATACGAAAATGAGCTTCCCTCTTATTACAGCGTGAAATCATAAGGGATTGCAAAAGGCATAGGCCGCTTGAACCAGTGGCACTATGCCTTTACTTTTCGGATTGCCGGCGCGAGAAGCGGGCGGATTGTTGAAGGAGCACCGCCATCGCTTTCTGAAACGTTTGCGGATCAATCAGGCCCATCGCCTTTAATTCCCGGACCTCTTCCATCATCAACTCCACATCCCCCAGCTGGTCCCCTGTATAAATGATGGTTCCAAATTGTTTTAACAACTGACGAACCTCAGTCATGCCACGCATCGGATGTATCCTTTCCTCTCTTGTGTTATACTGGATATAACCTCACTGAAAGAGGTGTTCTTTTTGCCTTATACAAACTTTATTCCCGTCAAACGAATGATCGGGCATTTGATCATATCCCAAAAACGGAATCATTGGGCAAGTACACTGACCACCAAAGAACTGATTTTCCAAAAACCACATTTATCCTATCACATCCTTTTAAATGATGTCATCGGCATCATTCCCTGTGAGATAAAAGGACTGCATCCGCAACCGGATCACGATGTATGGATGTCTGTGAAAAATCCGTCCCGTTACTATAAAATCTCGGTCCACAAATTGTTTGTCATCAACCGGAACGGTGTGTTCACCAACGGAGCAACGGATTTGATCGTTCCGTTAAACCATCGTTTCTTAAAACATATAGAGAAATATACAAATTTGACGATGTTATCTTCATAAAAAAAGAGCCTTTTGTCAGGCTCTTTTTTGTTGCACACTGCTTAATTGGGGCAGTGCTTTTCTCACCGCCATCACCACCGGCACGGCCAGGATCGCTTTCATCAAATCTCCCGGCATAAAAACCAACAGGGAAGAGATCCATGTAGTTTGGTTCAGTGGAAGATCAAGCACCGTAACCAGCCACGGAAACCCAATCAAATGAATCAAAATCACTCCACCGACAAGATGGGCCAATCCGATCTTCCAAGCATTGAGTGTGCCCTTTCGGATCCATCTTTCCACCATCCAACCGGTCAATCCGGCCGCAAACACCCAGCTGATGATGTAACCTCCCGTCGGGCCGGCCAAAGCGGCGATTCCGCTTTTACCCCCGCTTAAAACCGGCGCTCCGGCGATGACCAGGGCAATAAAGACAATCATGGAAATCATTCCCCGCCGGGCCCCCAGCACGGACCCCGCCAGCATCACCACAAGGGTTTGCAAGGTAATCGGAGCCGGGCCGATATGAATCGCAAAGGCCCCGCTGACCGCCAGCATGGCAACAAACATGGCCATCCATGTCATATCCCGCACCTTCAAAGCAGATCGACGCATCAGCAAACCTCATTTCGATAAATGATTTTCTACTCATTACAATAGCGATCCCTGCATTTATTGTCAACTTCATTTATCAATAAGGTTTACAATTGGCTTTTGACCGGCACTTGAGTCATCCGCCCTTCCTCCTTCCCGGCTGCAGCCATATGATATACAACCTGGCTTCGCGGATGGGGAGTGAAATGGATGCCTGATGGAAAGTTAAAAAAACAACGTCTGTCGGTCGTTTCGCCTGCACCACACCCGGCGAACATCTTTGTGCCGGTCTACCGCCGTGTCCGGAGAGGGGTGGTTTCCATCATCACCCAGGAAAAAAGCCCGGGGACTTATCTGTCGCTTCCCAGAAATTTGCTTCACCTGTTTGTCCCCGAACTGAACGATCCTCCGGCCCCTCCCAAAAACCATTTTGGTTCCGGGTTTATCATTCACCCGCAAGGCTACATTTTAACCAATGCCCATGTCATCAAAAATGCTTCACGCATTGATGTAAAGTTGGATCACTTCCAAACACCTTTCACCGGAATGCCGGTTTGGACCGATGACAAACGCGATTTGGCCGTCGTCAAAATCAAATCCCCGCGTCCGTTACCCGCATTGTCCCTGGGAACTTCCCGGGATGCCGACATCGGGGAATGGGTATTGGCGGTCGGCAACCCTTTCGGCTTGGAACACACGGTCACGGTTGGGATCATCAGCGGCAAAAACCGGCCGCTTAAAGTCGGGCGGCGTTATTATAAAAACGTGATCCAGACCGATGCCGCCATCAATCCGGGAAACAGCGGCGGCCCTTTGATCAACCTCCAGGGAAAAGTGATCGGAATGAACACACTGATCATTTATCCATCCCAATGTCTCGGATTCGCCATCCCCATGGAAGAGATCCGCCCGCATATCAAGCGCTATTTGCCCCAATGATGCCAGAGTCAAACACTGAGGGTTTGCTCCTTTTTCCCTTTGTTTTTCATATTCCAAAGCACCGAACCGGCCCACAAGACCAAAATGATTGCGTAAACCCCCCATTGTCCGGTGGAGGGAACCTTCAAAAATTTCAACACCGGGCCCACATTGACCAGAACAATGAAACCGCCGACCAACACGCCCAGCAAATGGGACGGGATCACCCGCACCAGCCATGCCGCAATCGGGGCCGCCACGACTCCGCCAATCACGATGGCTGCCACCCAGTAGGCATGAAAGGTTTCCCAACCGAGGAAGAGGAAAAATCCCAAGGAGGCGGAAACAGCCACAATAAATTCGCTGGTATCCACCGTGCCAATCACTTTTCTGGGTGTGACGGCATCTCTGGCCAACAACATAGGGGTGGTAATCGGACCCCATCCCCCGCCTCCGACAGCATCAAAAAATCCTCCCGCCAATCCGAGCGGAATCAAATAAGTATTGGATAAATTCGTTTTTTTGGCTTTCCGCGAGGAAACTGTGATATATCGACAAACAATATAAATCCCCATCAGCATTAAAAACAAAGAGATAAACGGTTTGATCCGGTCTCCCGGTATACCGCTTAAAAAAGCGGCTCCCGCAAAAGCACTGACACCTCCCGGAACAGCCAGTTTGAAGAGGATTTTTTTGTCCACATTTCCAAACCATAAATGGGACGCGCCGGAGACAGCGGTCGTCGCCACTTCCGCCAGATGAATCGAGGCCGAAGCCACTGCAGGAGCCACCCCGAAAAACAAAAGCAAAGAAGCGGAAGTTGCCCCGTAAGCCATTCCCAGCGATCCGTCAATCAACTGGGCGAAAAAACCGACAATGCCAAGAATCAGGAGTTTTTTCATAAATGCCCCCCTTAAACAAGCATTCATTTTTGCAATGGATGAAAGGGGAGCGCCGCATCAGGCAAGCTCCCGCCACAAGTTCTACACCCCCACTTTATTCCGGAGCCCCTCAATTAATACTTCCACCACTTCGGGACGGGAAAATTCCGGAGGCGGCGCAATTCCTTCCGACAACATCTTTCTCACTTTCGTTCCGGAAAGAATGACATGATGTTCGTCATCATGCGGACAAGTTTTGTACGAAGCCATGCCCGCACATTTTTTACAGTAAAAGCTGTGTTCAAAAAAAAGCGGGGTGATTCCCAATTCCTCCGCCGTAAAATGGGAGAAAATTTTCTGCGCATCATAGGTGCCGTAATAATCGCCGACACCGGCATGATCCCTGCCCACGATAAAATGGGTGCAGCCGTGGTTTTTGCGCACCAAAGCATGAAGGACGGCTTCGCGGGGACCGGCATAGCGCATGGCCGCCGGGTACGCTCCCAAAAAGACCCGGTTTTCCGGATAGTAATGTTTTAAAATCACTTCATAGCTTTTCATGCGGACATCCACCGGAATATCATCCGTTTTCGTTTGTCCGACCAACGGATGCAAAAACAGTCCGTCCACCGTCTCCAAAGCCGATTTTTGAATGTACTCATGGGCACGGTGCACCGGATTTCTCGTTTGAAACCCGACCACCTTTTTCCACCCGCGCTTTTGGAAAATCTCCCGCGTTTCGGCCGGGTCGAACAGCCGGTCTTCAAACGGATATGCCGGGCGTTTTAACAGCCAGATGTCCCCGCCCAGGTTTAACGGCGATTGACTGTACAGATATCGAACCCCCGGATGGGCTTCTTCTTCCGTCTTGTAAACCAACCGGGCTTCTTCACGCAGATCGACACGGTAAAGCTCTTCCACTTGGACAACCGCAATGATGTTTTGTTCTTCATCGAGCAAGGAAACATATTCCGCCCCGGCAATCTCTTTTTCCCGTTCTTCCGGAACGGGCAAGGTCACCGGGATGCTCCAGACTGTTCCGTCCGACAGCCGCATGGTTTCACAAACTGACCGGTAGTCTTTTTCTTTTAAAAAACCGGTCAACGGCGAGAAAACCCCGGTGGCAATGCAAAACAAATCCGACACGGTGCGGTTGGAAACGGGAAGCTTCGGAAAATGCTCCGCCCGATTCAACCAAACTTGTTTTTCCTCTCCTGTCAAAACGCGGTTTACCAGCACTCCTCCATGTGGTGCGATCAAATCTCCCATGGTAATACTCCTCTCCAATCATTTTCATCGGGCCCTCTCCCCGGGGGCTTCCGGGTCAGAGTGACTGAAAAGATCCCACGGTTCGAATCGCCCCCGGCGCCAAGCGGAACGGAATGAGCAAAAATCAATTGACCGGACTGTTATGAAGCCCGCATTCGATTTTGTCGGTCCCCGACCAGCGTCCGGCACGCGGATCTTCCCCGGGACGGACCGGGCGGGTGCACGGCTGGCAGCCGATGCTTGGATACTGCCGGTCATGCAAGGAATTGTACGGAATTTGATGATCATGAATATAAGTCCAGACTTGTTTGGCGTTCCAGAAAGCCAAGGGATTCAGCTTGAGCAACCCAAACCCCTGATCCCACTCCACCACCTGCGTATGGGCACGGGTGGGGGCTTGTTCGCGCCGGATTCCGGTGATCCATCCCTGGTAGTTTTTCAACACTTTTTTCAAAGGCTCGACTTTGCGGAGCTTACAACATAAATCGGGATTTCTTTTCCACAGTTCGCCGCCGTATTTCTCCGCTTGTTCCTCCAACGTGAGTTCGGGCGAAACGCGGATGAATTCTTTTTGGTATTTCTCAGCCAGCCGGTCCCGGACTTCATAGGTTTCCTGAAAGTGCAGGTCGGTGTCGAGATAAAAAATGTCCAATTCCGGATCGACTTTTAATGCCATATCCACCAAAACCACGTCTTCATATCCGAAACTGCAAGCCAACACCAACCGGGAAACCCCCAGTTGTTCCACTCCCCAACGGATAATTTCCTGAGGATGGAAGTCTTTCAACTCTTCTGCCACGATTTTGATTTGTTCGGGATTCCATCTTTCTTCTCCACTCAATGTCGGCCAATACCGTTCCCGGGTCATTTGTCGTTCTCCTTTCTTTCGGATCCGTTTAATACATATCCGGTTCCTTGGCGAACCCTTTTTTTCTCTTCAATCACCCACTCTTTGACCGCAGGCGTTTTGATCGTGTAACGTTCCAACTCTTTTTCTGCATATTCAAAAGCTTTTTCCTCCGTCGGCGCCAGAACGATGACGTTGTAAGAACCGTCCGGTTCTTTCTCTGCCACCAAGCGGTACAGATACAATTCCCGGCTCATACAGCAGGCACCACCCGCTGGCGGATCTCATCAAACTGTTTCTGAATCGCTTCGATTCCGGCACGTTTCACAAAGTCGCCGAATTTCTCCCCTTCTTTCCGTTCGCGTTTGTAGAAAAGAATGATTTCTTTTAACACCGGCGCCACATATTCTTTGGTGACCCGTCCCTTTAACTGCGTGTTAAACTTTCCTTGTCCGTATAAATGCCCGCCGACCGAGATGGTGTAAGCTTCCACCATTCCTTGGGCCGTTTTCGCCTTCCCGCCCATGAGACCGATGTCGGCGATTTGTTGTTGCCCGCAGGAATTGGGACAACCGTTGATATGAATCCGGATGGGTTCGTCCAACCGGATCTCCTGGTCCAGAAAGTTGACCACTTCTTTCAAAAACCCTTTGGTTTCGGTCAGCGCCAGATTGCAAAATTCAATTCCCGTGCAGGAAACGGCATACCCCTCAAACGTTCTTGGAAACGGGCTCAGCCTTTTTAAGAGAGGCTCTTTCAACAGATCCTCCACTTTGTCATCCGGCACATCGGTCAGAATCACATTTTGCGTGTTGGCGGTGCGCACCGAGCCGGATCCATAGTGGTCCGCCAGATCGGCCAAACCGTCAAACTCGTCTGCCGACGTGCGCCCCAACGGAATGTTTAAACCGACATAGTTCAGCCCCGGCTGTTTTTGCGGATGAACCCCGGTGAAATAACCGGCATTCCAGCCGGCGATTTTATCTTCACCCCGGGCCGGATACTCGCCGATATACTCTTTCAAGATTTCCAAAAACTTCTCCGGCCCCCAATCTGCGACCAAAAACTTCAGGCGCGCTTTATGCCGCTTTTTCCGGTATCCGTAATCGCGGAACACTTTCGTCACGCCGACCGCCACATCGACAACCTGTTCGGGACGGACGAAAAGATCCAGCTGCTGAGCCAAATGCGGCCGGTTGGAAAGGCCTCCCCCCACCCAGACGTGGAAACCGACCGTCTCTTTGCCATCCAACTTTTTCACTGCCGGCGTAAACGACAGATCGTTGATCTGGGCATGAGCCGGATTGTAGACACTGGAGGAGACGGAAATTTTGTATTTTCTCGGCAAGTTGGAAAATTCCCGGTTTAACAGCAACTTTTCATTCAGTTTGGCAACGATGGGACGGGTGTCCACCAACTCATGCGGATCGATCCCGGCCAGCGGGTTGCCGGTAATGTTGCGGGGGCAATCACCACAAGCTTCAAAGGTGTAAAGATCGACCTCTTTCAAACGCCGGAAGATATCCGGAAGATTTTCCACCCGAATCCAATGATATTGAATCGCTTGGCGTGTCGTCACATCGATCAGCCCGCGCCCGTACTCCCTCGACAACTCAGCCACCACCCGCACTTGGCGGCTGTTTAAAATCCCGGAAGGGACACGGATGCGGATCATAAAATAGCCGTCTTTTTTCGGGCGTTGTTGATAGACTCCCGCCCACTTGAACAAAGCAAATTTTTCCTCGGGAATCGATTCAAATCCCTTTTTAGAATAAATATGAATAATCTCGTCGATAATGTCTAAACCGTCCTGCTCCAACTTTTGCAATTCGAACGGATTCAACCGGTCCGGGTTGTTTGCCCAAGGCCAATGTTTTTTCATCCCCGCTTCCACTCCTTCGTTCACCTTGAAAATAAAAAAATCCCTTTTCCATGAGGGAAAAAGGGATCGATGCCACTTGCCTTTTTCTCCTCATATTCGAACAGTGACTGTTCTCTGGATTTGGCACCAAGCCGTACGGCCGGTTGCCGAGGGTTCATCGGGCCAGTCCCTCCGCCTCTCTTTATGAGGATGTTTCTAAACCATAAATACCTATCAAATAACTATGTTTTCAATTGCTTGGGATAAGAATAACAAATTCCGCCCGTTATTGTCAACCATTTCAGAAGAATCCTTTTGTCTTGAAAAATCAAGGCTTTGAACCGCCCCGAAACCTCCTGTTCCGGGCATGCATCCCGGTTTGTCTTTTTCAAAAAACGCACTTTGATTACAATAGAAGAGATCATTCCAAAAAAGGGGGAACCGGATCATGGAACTCGTCGTCTATCTTGCCGGTCAAATTCATGATGACTGGAGGGCAAAACTGCGCCAAAAAGCCGAAGAACGGGGCTTGCCCGTCATTTTTAAAGGGCCGCAGGAAAATCACGACCGTTCGGATGACATCGGCGAACTGATCAAAGGAAAACAGCCCAATGCGGTTTACCGGGATCAAGCCGCTTCGGAACTGAACAATTTGCGCACCCGGGTATGGATGGAAAAAGCCGACATCGTCATCGCCTTGTTTGGCGAAAAATACCGGCAATGGAACACCGCAATGGATGCATCGTTGGCCATCGCTTTAAACAAGCCCCTGATTTTGGTGCGTCCGGAAAGCTTGCACCATCCGTTGAAAGAAATCAGCCAGCGGGCACAAGTGACGGTCGAAACCGTCGATCAGGCCCTGGATGCCCTGGCCTATATCTTTGAAGAATGAAACAGGAAAGGGAGGCGGTTTTCCGCCTCCCTTTTCACGCTTTTTCACACTTTTTCCGCCAGGGGTTACGACCGGGTCAGCCGGGCCGGTGTATCATCAAACACTACAAAATTCAAATTGATATTTAACAACATGACATCTTTTCCGGTTTCCTGATCCCGCAAAACAAAATAATCCCTGCCCACCTGGCGCAACACCCCGGTGAACACCCGGTTCCTCCATTCCTCGCTCCCTTCATAAGTCATGTAAGCCGTCACTCGTTTTCCGATATTGCTTTGCAACAAATCTTCCGAGAATCTGCGGTCCTGTCTTTGGGGCTGCCCTTGTTCCGGTTGTTGTCTCTGACTGACCTGCGCGTCGGAATAAAACGGGTATGGAGCATGATATGGATAAGACCAATACACCATTTGTCTCCCTCCAGTTCTTAATATTGATAAACAGCAGGACAATCCGAAGCATCAGGAATATAAAAACAGTGGCTTTTATATCTTCCGGAATGCGTCTGATTAAACCAGGTTGCCGGACATTCCCCTGTCGGCCGGAAAAACCACAAGGCCCGTTTGGCGGGATCAAAACGCTGGCCCTGAATGGCCTTTCGGGCCAACCGGATATCCTGCTGGCGGGCCGGTTGATAAAAATACGGCATTTGCACGGCTTCAAAACCGCCGGGGGATTGGAAAACCATCTGTTGAAGATTGCGGATCCCCTCAAAATCGAGACAGTTGGCAATCACCCGGTTGACACCCACATTGCCAACCAGTAACATCCCCATTTGCCCGTCCCCTTCCGCTTCCGCCCGCATCAACCTGGCCAACAGCTTGACATGCGATTCCGGCGCCTGAATAACCGCCATACCATCCCCCCTGAGACCAACATATGCCCCCCTGCTCAAAAAAAGAACCGGCCAATTCTTTTGAAAATTGGAAATATCTTTTGGAAAGAACACTTCTTTTGGTGTATTCTGAATATAGGAGGTGACCGGCTTGCTTCCCCTGTTCAACAACCGAACCGACGGCTGTCGCCAACTTTCCTGGAAGTTTCGGAAGTTACGCCGCAAGTGGCGTCATCACTGGTTGTGCATCCCCTTTTTCATCCCTGTCTGGATTTACGAACAAGTCCGGCTGGGGTTCTTCCCGTTTATCCATTTCCAACTCCTCCACACTTGCAATCCTTGGGAACGGAAACTGTTTTACGCGCTTTATTCCAAATTCGGGCGTGACGTCAAAATCCACTATCCCATTCACCGCCATCGGGTGGCAATCGCCATCCCCAAATACAAACTGGCTTTGGAATGCGACGGGGACACGGTGATCCGTCCCAAAAAACAACTCCGCTTTCAAACAAAAAAACATGATCTGGGAAAGCAAGGCTGGAAAGTGATGCGCTTTTCACGCCGTCGCCTGTCCGGGCAAATGGACCAGGTCATCCGCGAAATTACAGAATATACAGATATCATGAAAAGAAGAAAATCACCTGGTCAATTCACCTGACAAGCATCCGGTCCGCGGGGACGGAAAACAGGGTCCCGGACGGCTTTTCACAAGGAGGGAAACTTTTATGATTCAAGGCTTGTATGAAGTTCATTTTCAAGTGGAAGATTTGGACCGTTCTGTCGAATTTTATCAAAGACTTGGGCTGACTCCGGCCTGGAGAAATGACAGTGTCGCTTTTCTGTGGATTGAACCTGAAAAAAGCTGGCTGGGCCTCTGGCAAAAGCCCGGCGGGAACCATGTATTTGCCAAACATATCGCCTTTCGCATCCACTTTGAGGATATGCCTGAAGCCATCCGCTGGCTCAAGGAAAAAGGGATCGAACCGGTAAAAGACGGGCGTTTTGAACCGGTCGAGCCCGTGGTGCGCCCGTTTCAAAGAAATGCTTCTTTGTATTTTGAAGATCCGGACGGCCATAATCTGGAACTGATCTGCACCATCCCCGATGACATTTCCCCGGATCTTCCGAAAATGTATTGGAGCGAATGGGAAAAACTCCGCGCAAAAAAATAAACCTCCCGCTGAAACGGCGAAACCCCCTTAAAAATCGACAAGCTTGCACCGGCTGATATCATAGAAGAAGAACCCCCGACCCCGTCCAAAAAAAGGAGGAAAGCAAAAAGATGTCCGAGATGATTGAAGTAAAAAATCCTGCCACCGGGGAATTGATCCAAAAAGTAAAAGCCCATACCGAAGAGGAAATCACCAGAGCCATCCGGAAAGGACACGAAAGTTTTTCCGCTTGGTCCAAAACCAATGCCCATGAGCGCTCCCGCTTGCTCCGGGTATGGTCGGATCGCATTCAAAAAAACAAGGAAAACATCGCGCGGATCATGACGCTGGAAAGCGGAAAACCGCTGACCGAATCCCTCGCGGAGGTCGACTATGCCGTCAGTTATATTGATTGGTACGCCGAAGAAGCCAAACGGCTGTACGGCCGGACCATCCCCGCCCACACCGGATCGAAACGGATTATCGTCACTCGTCAACCCGTCGGGCTGGTGGCGGCCATCACGCCTTGGAATTTTCCCGCGGCCATGATGACCAGAAAAGCCGCACCCGCCTTGGCAGCCGGCTGTACGTTTATTGTGAAACCGGCGGAAGAAACGCCGCTGACCACCATGGAACTGGTTAAACTGGCCCATGAAGCCGGCATACCGGAAGGGGTCATCCAATATGTCAACGGGTTGGGGCCTTTCGTCGGCAAACTCTTTACGGACAGCCCCCTGATTCAAAAAATCTCTTTTACCGGCTCCACTGAAGTCGGAAAGTTGCTGATGAAAAACAGCGCCGCCACCGTCAAACGCATTTCCATGGAACTGGGCGGCCATGCTCCCGTCATTGTGGCCGAAGATGCCGACCTTGATCTTGCCGTCCGGCAAACCATCCTTTCCAAATTCCGAAACGCCGGGCAAACCTGCATTTGCGCCAACCGCCTGCTGGTCCACGAAAGCATCGCCGAAGCCTTCTCCCAAAAGTTGGCGGACAGCGTGCGGAAATTAAAAGTCGGAAACGGCTTGAACCCAGAGACCGACGTCGGTCCGGTCATCAACAAAAAAAGCTTTGACAAAATCATGGAACAAATCGAAGATGCCCTCCAAAAGGGCGCACGCGTGTTGTGCGGAAACACTTACCAAGCCGACCGCGAAAAAGGATATTTTTTTGTCGCTCCGACCATCCTCGGCCAAGCCGGCCTTGACATGAAAATCATGCAGGAAGAAACATTCGGACCGGTTCTTCCCATCCTGTCCTTCAAAAGCCTGGAAGAAGCCGTGGAGATTGCCAACAGCACCCCTTACGGCCTGGCCGCTTATTTCTTCACCAATGATTACCGCACCGGCATTTACTTGAATGAACACTTGGACTTCGGCATTATCGGTTGGAACGACGGAGCGCCGTCTGCCGCACACGCCCCGTTTGGTGGAATGAAAGAAAGCGGCATCGGCCGGGAAGGCGGCTTGGAAGGAATGGAACCGTATTTGGAGACAAAGTACTTATCCATCGGGAATCTGTAAAAGGTCCGCAAAAAAGCCGATTGATTGTTCTTGATCAATCGGCTTTCAGCATGGCGCTTTCTTGAATCGCTCCCGTTCTCATCAAAAAACAAAGAGAACCGAAGAAACAGATGGTCTGTCTCCGGTTCCCCGTTTTATCATGATTCCAAATTGCTGTGGCGGCGGACCGCTTCGTCATGATTCACTTCCTTCAGCCTTCCATATTCCAGGCATACGGCATCCAACAAGATATGGACACTTTGGTCAAACAGCGACCCCAGAGGTTGAATGGTTTTCCATTCATTGGCGCGCCGGTGTTTGGTTGCCGCCGGAACACGGAGGATCTTCACGGCCGTTTGTGCAAGAGGGGACGCCTCATCGGTCGTCACGGCAATCACCTTGCACCCGATGGATTTGGCTTTCTCCGCCGTCCAAACCACTTGGCGGGTGGTTCCCGATCCTGAAACGGCAACCAGCCAGTCTCCTGCTTCAACGGATGGCGTAATCGTTTCGCCTGCCACATACACCTTGGCACCCAAATGCATCAACCGCATGGCAAACGATTTGGCCATCAATCCGGAGCGTCCTTCCCCCACGACAAAGATCCGCCCCGCCTTTTGCAATGCCGCGGCGGTTTCTTTGATCTCTTCTTCTTTCACCTGCCCGATCACCGCTTCCACTTCTCTTAAAATGGCTTGAGCTGTCGACATGGCTTATTCCCCCTTTTCAATGGCTTGTTTCAACTGTCTGGCCGCCTCTTTTGGATTCTCCGCTTTGGTGATGGCGGTACCGACAATCACCACCGAAGGATGGAAAGACTTTCTCACCTTCTCCAAGGAACTTAGCGTAATTCCGCCTGCTGCCGCCCATTTCACCGGCTTCTCCGACGAAACCGCCGCACACTTTTTCCATACAGGCCGCACCCCTTCTTCTTGCTCATCCTTGCTCACATGCACGCAAAAAACGGCCTCGTCATATTTTAATAACTCTCTCACTTGATCTTCTGATACGTTCAACAAATCAATCATCACCGTTTTGCCATGGCGGCGTGCCACGTCCATGCAGGTCTCGATGGTAACCGGCGGCGCCACCCCCATGACAGTGGCCGCATCGGCCCCGGCTTCAAATGCCTTTTCAAATTCATAACGGGCATTGTCCATCGTTTTGGTGTCCGCCACCACCGGCTTGTCGGGAAAAGTCCGCTTCAATTCCCGGACTCCCGCCATTCCAAATTCCTTGATAATGGAAGTCCCCACTTCAATCCAATCGGTGAATTCTTCCGTTTCCCCGGCCAACCGGACTGCTTCGGGGATACTCATCCGATCCAACGCAAGTTGCAGTATCATCCTCCGGTCTCCTTTCCCTCTGCATGAACATTCATTTCCTCTCCGGATCAACACGATTGCCGGGAAGTGCCGGGCCGGCAGGCGGATTTGCCTGAACCATCCGGCTCGGAAAAACATATTCCTCCGGCTCCGGCTTCCCGCCATTTATTTGTTCAAACAACAATTCCGCAGCCTTTCTTCCCATCTCAGCTGCCGGTTGCTCGATAAACGTGATGGGGTGGTCCATCAACCGGGCAAACGGAATATTGTCAAAAACGACCAGATCCACCTCTTCCCCGAGCACGAGCCCTTTTTCTTTTATAAATTCCATGACGGCCAGAAACATCCGGTCATTCCCGGCAAACAAAGCAGTCGGCCGCTCTTTGGAAGCAAAAAGGCTTTCCAGCCGGCTTTTCACCTCATCCACCGGGGATTCGACGATATAGTCGGGATCCACGGGCAAACCGGCATCCTCCATGGCTTTTCGGTAACCTTCCAATCTGCCTTTTCTGGTGCTTACCATCAGTGGCTGCACGACAAAAGCAATTCGTTGGTGCCCTTGTCCGATCAACTGTTTGATCGCTTGGCAAGTGGCCGCGGCATTATCGGTCACCACCGAATAAGCATGATCCAACCCGGTCTGGCGATCCACGAAAACCACCGGATAGCCTTCCCGGACCATCTGTTCATACAAATCCCGATTCTTTCCGGTCGGAAAGATAATCATGCCATCCACTTGCTTTGCCCTCAGCATTTCAATATACCGTCGTTCCTGATCCGGCTGGTCATCCGCATTGCAAACAATCGCGTGCAAATCATGATCCCGGCAAAAATCTTCAATTGCACGAATGATTCCGGTGGAAAAATAATGAAGGATATTCGCTACAATAATCGCAATCATTGAAGTGCGCTTTTGTTTTAGACTCCTGGCAATGAAATTGGGTTGATAACCCAGTTTTTCAATGGCTTCTTCGATTCTTTTTTTTGTGTTTTCCCCCATGTATTCAAAGCGCTTGTTTAAAAATTGCGAAACGGTGCTCTTGGAAACACCCGCTTCTTTGGCGACATCCGCCATGGTCACTTTCTTCATTGCTGTTCCCTCTTTCAATCGTTCGATGACTTTATTGTAGCGACTCCTTTTCCTTTTTCCCAGCTTCAATCCGTTCCGACTGCACCGCGGCCATCAGCTTTTCGGCCTGTTTTGTCACTTCCCGCAAATATTCGTCCGTCAATGCCCGTGACGGATCGACGAGGGACGATCCCACCCCGACGGCCACCGCACCGGCCCGGATGTAATCTTTGGCGTTCGTTTGGTCAATGCCGCCGGTCGGCATGAGCGGAATGTGGGGCAAAGGAGCCGAAATGCTTTTTAAATAGCCCGGTCCGGCAATCCCTGCCGGAAACACTTTCACCACATCCGCCCCCTGTTCAAACGCATGTAAAATTTCCGTTGGGGTGAATGCTCCCGGCACACTGATCACCCCGTACCGTTTCGCCATTTGAATGATCTTTTCATTCACCGTCGGCGAAACAATGAATCGGGCTCCCGCCAAGATGGCCAGACGTGCGGTTTCGGCATCGAGAACGGTTCCGGCCCCGACCAGCATTGCATCGCCAAACACCTCGCATGCTTTTTCAAGCACGGACAGCGCTTGCGGGGTTTCCATCGTGATTTCAAGCGCGGTCACGCCTCCGTCCAGCAACGCTTGGCCGATTTTTACCGCCGATTCCACAGAAGCCCCGCGGACAACGGCAACCACCGATCTTTTTTTGATTTCTTCCGCTCCCATGACAACTCCCCCTTTATCCTTCTTCCGACGCATAAACAACATCCGGGCGGCGGCCGGAAAGCTTGTCCTTTCGGGCTGCACGGACCGCCCAAAGTGTGAGGGCCGCGGCCAAAAGCAAAGATCCCGCCATGAAGATATAGGAAGCACCAAATCCTCCCGTCACACCGTTTAAATACCCGACCACATAAGCGCCGACAAACGACCCCAAGGCTCCCATGCTGTTGATCAGTGCCATCGCTCCCCCCGCCACATTTCTGGGGAGAATTTCCGGAATAATTGCAAAGAACGGTCCGTACGGGGCATACATCGCGCCGCCGGCAATCACCAGCAGGATGAAAGAAAGCAAGAAGTGGTCGGTTCCCAAGGCATATGAAAGGTAAAAAGCGACGGCGCCAACCAGTAAAAACGGCCACACAAACGCACTGCGATTTAACATTTTGTCAGAGAAGTATGAAGCCAGAAGCATCATGGCCGTGGCCAGGATGTAAGGGACAGACGACAACCAACCGGTCTCCACCAGCCCCATGTCCGGCGCGGCTTTGATGATTGACGGCAGCCACATTACAAATCCATACACGCCGATACTCCACAAAGCATATTGGATGCTGAGCAAAATCACCGGCTTGGATCGAAACGCCTCCCGGTAATTTTTAACCGGTTTTAAATCCTCCTGTTCCTTTTGTAACCGTTGATTCAATTCCCCTTTTTGTTGTCCGGTCAGCCAACGGGCCTCCCCGGGTTTATCTTCCACAACGCACCACCACACAAAGGCCCATAAAACGGCGGGAATCCCTTCCAAAACAAACATCCAACGCCAGCCGAACGCTTCCAACAGATAGCCGGAAACAATGGACATCCACAGCACCGTGACCGGATTTCCCAAGATCAAAAATGTATTGGCGCGGGAACGCTCTTCTTTGGTGAACCAGTGGCTCAAGAAGACAAGCATCGCCGGCATTACAGCGCTTTCAACCACTCCCAAAGCAAACCGGATGACAAATAATAAAGAAAGATTGCTGACCAGTCCGGTCAAGGAAGCCAACAAGCCCCATAAAATCAACGACCAGAAAATCAACCTTTTGGCACTTTTCTTTTCCGCATAATGCGCGCCGGGAATTTGGAAAAAGAAATACCCCAGAAAGAACAGGGCACCGAGCAAGGAGGAAGTGCCTTCCGTAATGTTCAGATCTTCCGCCAAACCGCCGGCGGCCCCAAATCCATAATTGGCACGGTCCAGATAAGCAAGACTGTAAGTGATAAAAACAACGGGAATCAAACGCATCCATCTTTGATCGGCCCAAGTTTTCATGTGATCACTCCTTGCGGGGCTCCCCATTTTTTTCAAGATAATCATCCAGCTCCGTCTTGGTTGGATAACCGTCATGGTCTCCGGGAGATTGCACCGCCAGAGCCCCCATCGCATTGGCCCGGATCACGGCCTCCCGGATCGCGAGTCCTTCCAGGAGTCCGCTGATCAATCCGGCGGCAAACCCGTCGCCGGCCCCAACGGTATCCACCACTTTACGGACCTTAAAGCCGGAAACCGTCCCTTCTTCCGATGCCGTTTTGTAATAGGCTCCCTCTTCCCCCAGCTTGACGACAACAAGCTTTACTCCTTTTTCCAAGTAAAAATCGGCAATCTCCCCCGGTTTGTCCGAACCGGTCAGAACCGCTCCCTCCCGGATGCCGGGCAGCACCCAGTCGCATTGAAAAGCGGATTGATTGACTTGCCGGATCATCTCATGAACGGACGGCCAAAGGGAAGGTCGCAAATTTGGGTCAAAAGAAACCGTTTTTCCGTTTTCCTTCATAAACGCCAAAGCCTGACGGGCAAAAGACCGGAATGACCCGGACACCGCCAGGGGGATCCCCGTCATGTGCAGGTGGCGCGCTTTGAGAAAATACGCTTTGTCAAAGTCGCCGGGCACCCAACGGCTTGCCGCCGATCCCTTTCGGAAATATTGAACTTCCGGATCCCCTTCTTTCACTTTCGACTTCAACTGGAAACCGGTCGGATGCTTGTCATCCATCCGGACTCTGCTGATGTCAACGCTTTCATTTTTGAGCCGCTTCATGATAAACTTGCCAAACGCATCCTTCCCCACTTTACTCACCCAACCGGTCCGGACATTCAGCCGGGCCAGGCCGATGGCCACATTGGCTTCGGCACCGGCAAGCCCAAGCGTGAACCGGCCGGCTTCATGCAATGGCCCCGGACGATCCGCCATAAACATGGCCATGGCTTCCCCAAATGTCACAACATCCAACTTCTGCATGTCACCACCCCGCCTGTTCGGTTGTTACCCGCCTTTTTCAACAGAAGCCAAAGACAACGCTTTCAAAATCATAGATAAACCGATTTAGTAAAACGGTTTATCTCAGTATAAAACCCATCCCCAAAGAGATCAATACAAAATTTCAAAAATACCACATTTTTTCTTGTGTATTCTGCATTGATCCTGTGTATTGTATGGATTTTTTATCGATTTTATATATTTTTCATTCCATTTTTTATTGTTATAATTAACTAAATTGTTGTTTTTTTATTTTTCGCCGTGTGAAAAGAAACCGGAAAACATCCAGCCCGCCTTCTGTGTCTTCCACAGATCCGGACAGGGTTCTGCTCATTCCCAATGCTGCCCGGAGGGTTCACCGGATGCAATGATCGGAGTCTCAAACGGAAGGAACAGGAGGAGAACAGATGGCCGTTTTGTCCTTGATATTTTTGCAAATCATTCTGCCACTGTTGATTCTGCTGGCCGTTGGTGCGATTTTGCATAAAGTCTTTGCTTTGCATTTAAAATCCTTTTCCAAACTGTTAACGTATTGCCTCTTGCCGGCCAACACCTTCGTCAATATTTATCAAAGCCGCATGCCGCTGGCGATTTTCGGGCAAATTATCTTGTTTTTGCTGTTGTTTTCCACCTTTTCCATCTCCTTTACCGAAATCATCAGCCGGGTCACGAAGATGGACCGGAAAACGGCGGCCACCTACAAGAACAGTGTGGTTTTGATGAATTCGGCCAACTATGGGATTCCGGTCAGCCAGATGGTTTTCCATGCCAATCCGCTGGGGGTTTCCATTCAATTGTTTGTGATGATTTTTCAAAACCTGCTCACCTTCACTTACGGGATTTTTAACTTGGTGAGTGCCAAAAGCGGAGGGCGTTCCGTAATCAAAGAGCTGTTCAAACTTCCCATGTTGTATGCGCTCCTGCTCGGCCTCATCTGTGCCGGTTTTCGGATCGAAATTCCCCCCATCCTGTGGAAGCCGGTCGAGAACATGGCCGACGCGTTTCTGGCGGTCGCTTTGATCACGCTCGGTGCGCAAATCGCCACCATCCGGCCCGGTAAACCCCATCCGGTCTTGTACCTGAGCACGTTCTCCCGGTTGGTGATCGGGCCCGGTGCCGCACTCGGCATCATCTTCCTGCTGGGGTTGGACGGCACGGTCGCACAATCCTTGTTTATCGCCAGTTCCTTCCCCACTTCACGAAACAGCTCTATTTTGGCTTTGGAATACAACAACCATCCCGATCTGGCTGCACAGGCCGTCTTGATCAGCACCCTGTTCAGCACGGTGACGGTCACGCTGGTGGTTTGGCTTGCCGGAATCCTTTTTCCGGTCACCACTTGACAGGAGGGTCAACAGATGCTTGCACTCACGGGTTACCTGATGGTCTTTTTGTTTATGTACCTGATTATGTCGAAAAAGATGCCCACACTGATTGCCCTGATGATCATCCCGGTCCTTTTTGCCGTATTCACCGGACATGCTTCCGAAATGGGACAGATGGCATTGGAGGGAATCAAAGATTTGGCCCCGACCGGGATCATGCTTTTGTTTGCGATTCTTTATTTTGGCATCATGATTGATGCCGGCTTGTTTGACCCCATCGTAACCAGAATCTTAAAGGCGGTGAAAGGAGATCCGGCAAAGATCGTCATGGGAACGGCCGTCCTTGCACTGGTCGTTTCCCTGGACGGGGACGGCACCACCAGTTACATGATCACCGTTTCCGCCTTTCTTCCGCTGTACCGGCGTTTGAACATGAATCCGCTGATTCTGCCGGGGATCACTGTGATGTCGGTCAGTTTGACCAATATGGTGCCATGGGGCGGACCGACTGCCCGTGCAGCCGCCGCATTGGGCGTGGACGCCGGCGATGTGTTCGTCCCTTTGATTCCTTCCATGATCGGTGGGGCCGTTTGGATCCTCTTCACCGCATTTTGGTTGGGACGGCGGGAAAGAAAACGGCTGGGAGTGATTCCCCTGGATGAACAGAGCATCCAAAACCTGCAAAAAGAAGCCTCCCCTGAAGGGGACGCTTCCTTGAAACGCCCGAAACTGCTTTGGGCCAACACCATCTTGACCGCTCTTTTGCTCATCGGCCTGATCAAAGGCATCATGCCGCTGCCGGTGTTGTTTATGCTCGCTTTTTCCCTTGCCGTCATGATCAACTATCCCAATCCCGAACAACAAAAAAAGCGGATCGCATCCCATGCCGGAAACGCCCTTGCCGTCGTCTCCCTGGTTTTTGCCGCCGGCATTTTCACCGGGATCCTCTCAGGCACCAAAATGGTGGACGCCATGGCTTCCAGCCTGATCTCCATCATTCCGGACTCCTGGGGACCGGCCTTTCATCTCATCATCGCGGTAACCAGCATCCCATTCACCTTTTTCATGTCCAATGATGCTTACTATTTCGGCGTGGTTCCCATTTTGGCTGAAGCTGCCGCTTCCTACGGTTATACTGCCGTCGAGATCGCCCGGGCATCGTTGCTGGGACAGCCGGTCCATTTGTTAAGCCCGCTCGTGCCTGCCACTTACCTGCTGGTGGGAATGTCGAAAGTCGACTTCGGGGAATTCCAGCGCTTTACAATCCTTTGGGCCACCGGCACCGCAATGGCTGTGATCATCACGGCTCTGGCCACCAAAGTCATCTTTTGAGCCGGGGACCGGGACGGCCGGCCTCTACAGACGGATCTGGTATTTTTTCAGCTTTTTGTAGAGGGTCACCCGGGATATCCTTAATTTTCTGGCAGCTTGGGATTTGTTGCCGGCCGTCTCTTTTAATGCCTGTTCAATCAACTGTTTCTCCATGTGATCTTTTTCACCGGACAAGCTGCGGCGATTTTCCGCACCGGGCTCTGAAAAAGACGATGCAGCAGCCGGGTGTTGGAAAAAGCTGACCAAATCTTCTTTTTGGATCACCGGTTTTTCGGACAGGATCACGACCCGTTCCATCAGGTTGCGCAGTTCCCGCACATTTCCCGGCCATGGATGCTGAAGCAAAACCGGCATGGCATCCGGCTGGATTTCGGGAACCGGCACTTGATACCGGCTGGCAAATTGCTCCAAAAAATATTGCGCCAACAAGGGAATGTCCTCCACCCGCTCTCTCAAGGGAGGCATGGTCAGCTGAATGACGTTTAACCGGTAATACAAATCGGAACGGAACTTTTTTTCTTCCATCAATTTGATGAGATCCTGATTGGTCGCGGCGATAAACCGGACATCCACTTTTCTCCCTTTGGAATCCCCGATGCGGTAAAGGACTTGTTCTTGCAACACCCTGAGCAGCTTCACCTGCATCTCCGGCGGAAGCTCTCCCACTTCATCCAAAAACAGGGTGCCGCCGTGCGCCATTTCGATTTTTCCGGGTTTTCCTTCTTTCTGTGCCCCGGTGAAGGAACCGCCTTCATACCCGAACAATTCACTTTCAAACAAAGCGTGTGGAATCGCCCCGCAATTCACGGGGATAAACGGCCCCTTTCTCCGCGCGCTGGCTTCGTGGATGGCCCTGGCGCAAATTTCTTTTCCGGTTCCGCTTTCCCCCAGAATCAATGTGGTTGCGTCCGTTTTGGCGCTTTTATTGGCAATGGCAATCGTTTTGCGGAGGGCTTTGCTTTTTCCGATCAATTTGGAAAAGGGAAGGATCTCCTGATCCGTGTGGACGCGTTGCTTCAGTTCCTGCAGCTCCCGGGATGTCATGATCAGGTTTTCATTCAATTTCACCAACTGGGTGATGTCCCGTTCGACCGACACCGCTCCGATCAATTCCCCGTTCCCGTCAAAAATGGGGCTGGTATTGATGACAACATGTTTGTCATGGCGCGGGCGATGATATTTATTTTTCACTTTTTTCTTTGTTTTCAGCACCTTCAAAACCATTAAATCGTCATGAAGGAAAAAATCCGTGATTTTTTTGCCCAGAATCTCCTCTTTTTGAATGTTGTAAGTCTCTTCCGCCGCCTCATTCCAAAAAATCACATTCATCTTTTGATCCACAATCGTAATCGCATCATCTTCCGTCGACAAGACCGCCTGCAAATAAAAGTGATGAGGATCCGTCACTTTCCCCGCCCCTTTCGGCTTAATGTGGATGCATCCGACTGTAAACAGATGTTAACCCTGTTTACAATATTGTTAATAATATTTTACACATTAACAAGATTATCAGCAAATGAAATCGCTTCCAGAAAAAATAAAAACAACATATTTAAACCGGTTTCATTTGGTTGGCACATTCCTTGCATATAAACAGGGCAAAGGATTTTTTACTTGAGGCATTGACTCATTTTTAAAAGCATTGATCTTTCAAAGGAGGTTTTTCCATGGTTGTCCCTTACAAACATGAACCTTTTACCGATTTCAAGGATCCGGCCCATCGCGAGGCGTTTGAAAAAGCTTTGCAAAAGGTCCGCAGCGAACTTGGAAAAGAATATCCGCTGGTCATCAACGGCGAACGGATTTACACCGAAGATAAATTGGTTTCCGTCAACCCCGCCGACAAAGAACAAGTGATCGGAAAGGTTTCAAAAGCAACCAAAAAACACATTGACCAGGCATTTGCAGCAGCAAACGAAGCCTTTAAAACATGGCGGAGAATGTCTCCGGAAGCCCGTGCCAACGTGCTCTTTAAAGCCGCCGCCATCACCCGGCGCAGAAAGCATGAAATTTCCGCATGGCTTGTCTACGATGCCGGAAAGCCCTGGGATCAAGCCGATGCGGATACGGCCGAAGGCATTGACTTTTTGGAATACTACGGAAGACAAATGCTGGAAATCGCCAAAGGGGAAAAAGTGAACAGCCGTCCGATTGAACAAAACACTTTGTTCTATCAGCCGATGGGACCGGGCGTCACGATTCCGCCGTGGAACTTCGCCTTTGCCATTGTATGCGGAACGACCGTTGCTCCCATTGTTGCCGGAAACCCGGTTCTGATGAAACCGTCGGAAAACACCCCCGTCGTCGCTTACAAAGTCGTGGAAATTTTGGAGGAAGCCGGCCTCCCCAAAGGCGTACTCAACTTTGTCCCGGGAGATCCCGCGGAAATCGGGGATTATCTGGTTGACCACAAAGACACGCACTTCATCAACTTTACCGGTTCCCGAGCCACCGGCGTCCGCATCTATGAACGCGCCGCCAAAGTGCAGGAAGGGCAAACCCACCTGAAACGGGTGATTGCAGAAATGGGCGGAAAGGACACGATTATTGTGGATAAAGATGCAGACTTGGAATTGGCTGCCGATGCCATCGTCCAGTCCGCCTTCGGATTCTCCGGACAAAAATGCTCCGCCTGCTCCCGGGTTGTGGTTCATGAAGATGTTTACGACGAAGTGATCGAGAAAACGGTTCAGCGCACCAAAACGTTGACAGTGGGAAATCCGGCGGAAGAAGATGTATACATGGGTGCCGTGATCAATCAAAAACAATTCGACAAAATCAAAAGCTACATTGAAATTGGCAAAACGGAAGGAACCCTCGTCTACGGCGGACAAACGGATGATTCCAAAGGATATTTTGTCTACCCGACGATCTTTAAAGATGTGGATCCCAAAGCCCGCATCATGCAGGAAGAAATTTTCGGCCCGGTGGTTGCGTTCACCAAAGCCCGCGATTTTGATGAAATGCTGGAAATTGCAAACAACACGGAATACGGTTTGACCGGGGCCGTGATTTCGAATAACCGGGAACATCTGGAACGGGCCAGATATGAATTCCATGTCGGAAACCTTTACTTTAACAGAGGATGCACCGCGGCCATTGTCGGTTATCAGCCTTTCGGCGGATTCAAAATGTCCGGTACCGATTCCAAAGCAGGAGGCCCTGACCACCTGAAATTATTCATGGAAGCAAAAACGGTTTCCGAAACGTATTGATTGCGGACCGGAAACAGTGAAAGGGGTTGGGGATTGTGCAGAAGTTGTTGCGAAATTTTTTCATCCGCTTATCCACCAATAAATTTTTAAACCAAAGTGCCCGGAAATGGGGATTTCGCCTGGGGGCCGAACGGTTTGTGGCCGGCACGGACATTGAAAGCGTCACACGCACCATCAAAAAGATGAATCAACAAGGCATCAGCTGTACGGTGGATAACTTGGGGGAATTTGTTTTTCACAAAGAAGAATCCATCCAAGCCAAAAACCAAATCATCGCGATGCTCAATAAAATCAACGAAGAAAATCTGGATTGCCATGTCTCGGTCAAATTAACCCAGTTGGGGCTGGATATCGATCAGGACTTTTGCATTGAAAACATGAAAGAGATCTTGGACGTTGCCGCCCGATACGACATTTTCATCAACATTGACATGGAAGACTACATTCATTTCCAACCGACCATCGACGTCTTAAAAACGTTGCTGAAAGACTACAACAATGTGGGAACCGTGATCCAAAGCTATCTGCGGTGCGCGGAAGAAGTGACGGATGAACTCCGGGATGTCCGCCTCCGGATCGTCAAAGGAGCGTATAAAGAAAGTCCGGATGTCGCCTTTCAATCCAAAGAGGAGATTGACCGGAACTTTTTGAAACTGGCCAAAAAAAGACTGGCCGGACCGGCTTTCACTTCCATTGCCACGCATGATCACCGGATCATCGGCGAACTGAAGAAATTTGTTGCCGAAAACGGGATTCCGACGGACCGGTTTGAGTTTCAAATGCTCTATGGATTCCGGCAAGAGATGCAATATGATTTGGCCAAAGAGGGATACCGGATGACCACTTACATGCCTTTCGGCCATGACTGGTTCGGCTATTACATGCGCCGGTTGGCCGAACGTCCGCAAAACCTGAATCTGATTTTCAAAGACGTTTTCAACCGGAAATCCTCCTGAGCCGAAAAGGCGGTGTCACCAGTGGATTGGTGACACCGCCTTCTTCTTTGCCATCCGTTCAGGTTTGCCGGAATGCCACTTGCCCGTTGACAATGGTCATTCGCGTCTTCGTCTTTCCCCACTCCCCGGGGTCTGTGGCAAACAAATCCCGGTCATAAACCGTCATGTCTGCATAATAACCCACCTGCAGGCGTCCCCGCTCTTTTTCCTCCCCGGCTGCATAAGCACTGCCTTGGGAAAACAAGGCCAAAGCTTCGCTCAAACTCAACTTTTCCCGGGGAAAATAGCCCGGATGATCTTCTTCCGGCGGACGCCGGGTAACCGCCGCGTGAAGTCCCCACACGGGATGAAGCGGCTCGATCGGCGCATCGCTTCCACCGGCCAAGTGAACACCGGATTGAAGCAATGTTTTCCAAGCATAAGCATACGCCATCAAATCTTCTTCAACGCGTTCCAGCACCCAAGGAAAATCGCTGGCCACAAACCGGGGTTGGATATCCACAGCCATCGGCATGGCTTTCAGTTTCGAAATGAGATCCGGCCGCAAAAACTGTCCGTGAATGAGACGATGGCGAAGTGTGCGGCCTGTTTTGCCGTGAACCACCGGGCAGGACTGCATGGCCTGCAACACATATTCGGCGGCTTGATCGCCAATGGCGTGGACCGCCACCGGCATCCGTTGTTCCGCTGCCACCTGCGTCAACCGGATCAATTCTTCCGGCTCGTGAATCAAAAGTCCGTAATGATCCGGTTCATCCCGGTACGGCCTGGAAAGAAACGCCGTCTTTCCGCCCAGCGATCCGTCCGCAAAAATTTTCATCGCGCCGATCCGGAACCACTCGTCCCCATCCCCGGCATTCCACGGACTTTCTTTGAGCTCTTCCAAATAAGGATGATAAATCAATTGATGAGTCCGCAACCATACGCCTTCTTCCCTGAGCTCCCGGCAGATCCGGATCAACTCGTACAAGCTTTCGACATAACGCAGGTCTTCGGTATGGACGGCAGTCAACCCGCAAGCCAACGCCTCTTGCATCGCCAGGCGGATGGTCTCTTTTTTTTCCGTGTAATCCGGTTTCGGTTGGACATCATAAAAAAACCGGGTGGCATTTTCATAAACCCGGCCGTTGAACCGCCCCTTTTCATCCCTTCCCCATTTTCCCTGCTCCGGATCTGTTTCCCCTTCCCGGATGCCGGCTGTTTGGTAAGCCAGGCGGTTGACCAGACCGGCATGATGGCAGATGCGGATCAGAAAAAGGGGATGGTCCCCGCTTGCCTCATCCAGCTCTTCCAAAGTCGGGATTTCGCCCTGCATTTGGTTTTCATCCCATCCCATTCCCAAAATCCATTGCTGCGGTTTTAACGACCGGGCCCGGGCGCGGATGGCTTGCAACAATTCTTCTTTGGAACGGCAGGAACTCACATCCATCCACCGCCTTTTTTGCCCGACCCCCGACAAATGCACATGGCTGTCGGCCAGCCCCGGATATATGTAGCCGCCTTCCAGATCCACTTTCCTCACATCCGGACGCCCGTACTCCAGAAGAATGGAATCATTCCCGCCAATGGCCGCAATCCGCCCGTCCCGCACCACCACGGCTTCCATGGAAGAAGCGCCGGTGGCCGGACGAATGTGTCCATGGTGAAAAATCACCGTCCCCTTCATCATTCTTCTCCCCCGTTTCCTGTATGATACATGTTTACTCCTATCATAGCGTCTGAATATTCAGTCGTAAAGCACAGGGACACGCACTGGAAATATTTTGAGGTATAAAAAGAATGCATGTTCGCATATAATGAGAACAAAGCCGATCGTTTGTTCGTGCCTTAAGGGAGGAAAAAGCATGGAAAAAGTGATCTTTCTCGTTGACATGCAATCCTTTTATGCAAATATCGAAAAATCACTTCATCCTGAATGGCGCGACCGCCCGGTGGTTGTCTCCGGCGATCCCAAGCGGCGCCACGGCGTGATTTTGGCCGCTTGTCCCCTTGCCAAAAAATATGGCATTCAAAATGCCGACACGTTGCAAGAAGCGCAAAAACGATGCCCGGATCTGGTGGTCGCCCGTCCCCGCATGAGCTTGTATCTGGAATTTTCCCTGCGCATCACGGAAATTCTGGAACGTTTCAGCGATTTGGTCGAACCTTACTCCGTGGATGAACAGTTTATCTCGATCCACGGAAGTGAAAAGCTGTTCGGGCCTCCCGAAACCATTGCCCGCAAGATCCAAAAGACCATCCGGGATGAACTTCACCTGTATGCCCGGATCGGGATCGGGCCGAACAAGGTGCTCAGCAAAATGGCTTGTGACAATTTTGCCAAGAAAAACAAGGAAGGCATTTATTGGCTGGACCGAAAAAAATTGAAAACCGATTTATGGCCCCTGCCGGTGCAAAACATGTTCGGGGTGGGCAAACGGATGGGGCATCATTTGAACAAGATGGGGATCCGCACCATCGGAGATCTCGCCCGCTTTCCGCTGAAACGCCTGCAAAAACGGTGGGGGATCCCCGGGCAAGTCTTGTGGATGACCGCCAACGGACATGATTTGTCCCCGGTTTCTCCCGACACCTTCGAACACCAAAAAGCAATCGGCCATCAGATGACCTTGCCCCGCGATTACCGGACTGCCGAAGAAATCCGGGTCGTCCTGTTGGAACTGTGTGAAGAGGTCTGCCGCCGGACCCGGCGTCACCATCTTCTCGGACAAACGGTCAGCGTCGGATGCCGGGGGGGCGATTTTCAAAATCCGTCAGGATTTCACCGCCAATGCAAGCTCCCGGAAGCAACCAATCAAACCATGGAAGTTTTTCAATCGGCCTGGCAACTGTTTTTGCGTTTTTGGGAAGGGCAGCCGATCCGTTCGCTGGGGGTCAGCTTAAGCCGGTTCCAAACCGATCAAGCCCTGCAACTCAGCCTCTTCGAAGACCGGAACAAAAAAACGGAGCTCGGCTATGTGATGGACGAAATCAAGGAACGCTTCGGCCCGACAGCCATCTTGCGCGCCATCTCCCTGACGCATGCCGGACAAGCGCTCAGCCGGGCACAAAAGATTGGAGGGCATGACCGATGAGCTCTGTATTAAACCGCAAAAATCTCCTGTGGGAAGGAAGTCGCATGTTCCTGCCTGAGCATCGCGAAGCCTTGTTTGCCCGGCGAAAAAGGCAAGAAGAATGGAGCCCGCCTGAACTGGCGGAAGACGCGCTCGAAGAAATCAACCAGATTCTTCTGGAGGCATTGCACGGCGATTTCCCCGTCCTGGTCCGCTATGTGAAAAACCGGCACCCCTGTCAACTGTGCGGATTTGTCGAAAAACTGAATCCGCAGGAGCGCCGGATGAAAATAGCCAATGGCCGCTATGAGGAGATCATCCCTTTTTCCGCCATTTACAGCGTCCAAAAAGTATCCGGTCACCCGTGATGGCTCGTTGCATAGCGGGCAGCGGGCCGCCGCCAAAATCTGGCCACCGCCAACGTCAGCAGGACCGCGGCGCCAAAGCGGACCAACAGCAAATATTGGACCGGGATTCCCAAAGGAATAAAAATGACGGTATCTTCAATCACGGCATGACAAGCGGCCAGGAAAATGATGATGAGCGTAATGTCCCGTTTTGACAAATTGTGTTCCTGGGCTTGCTGGATAATCAATCCGGCCCCGAGAAACAAGCCGGCCAGCAAACCGCTTACCATGGTGACGGACCCTTCTTTGGCAATGCCGAACGGCTTTAAGAAAGGAGAAATCCAAACCGCAATCTTGTCCAACACTTTTAAATCTTTCAGTGCCTGCAAAAACAACGTCAACGGAATCAAAATGGCGGCAAATTGAAGAACCCCCGTCGTGGCGGTCCAAAACGCCGATCCGATGATTTCATCCCATCCGGAATAAACCGTTTCCCCGCCGGAAACCAAATTCACGGAAGCTTTGCTGTTTCCGCCCGGCCAGAACAGATGGATCAAAATCCCCGATAAAGCGGCAAGCCCCCCGCGCACCGCCAGAGGCACCCAAACCGCCACCCCCACTTTCCGGCACAGGGCCGATTCAATGAACATATTGTGGGAAAAACTCAACATCACCGCCAATATAAACACTTGTTTCACCGTCAGATCCAACGCTCCGATCGCTCCCAGAGCGGCATACAGATTCAGCACATTTCCAAGCACCAACGGAATGGCCGCTTCCCCGTTCAATCCGAACAAGGACATAAACGGAGCAAGGAGGTTGGCAAACCATGTCAAAAGAAAAGTATGTTTGGCGATATGCACAAAAAAAGCAATCGGAAAAACCACTTTCGCCAGCTCCAAAGAGGTTTTCCAACCGGACTGAAGTCCCTGTTTCCAATGAATCTTCTGCACAAACGTCCCCTTCTTTCTCTTTTTGCTCTTCCGCTAAACAAATCTGTCTCCTGTGTAAACGGAGGATCTCCGCCATTTAAAAAATCCCCTTTTTCTCCTGGCCCGCTTCTTTTCATCCTCCGTCTGGTGCCGGTGAAACAACGCCCCCAAACCTTCCGCTGTCCGGGAATCCAACCGATCAACTTCGACGCATAATAAAAACACGCTCTGATAATCTACTTTTCTATCACATCATAAAATAATTCTCTCGGAACCTTCAATAAAGGCAACCGGGAATGAAACAAAATGACGGAGCCCGAAACTCCACGGAGCGTGGATGACGTTTCAGCAGTCCGGAGAGATATAATAAAACCCGGGGTGAAGCGAATGGATCAAGCAAGAAAAAAGCACTCCGCAGGAATTTTGGAACCATCCAAAAACCGGGCGATGCATATAAAAAATGGAGGCAAGAATATGGATGCTGAAAAAATCGGCAAGTTGATTGCCAGACTGCGCAAAGAAAAAAACCTGACCCAAAAAAATATTGCCGATGCGTTGGGGGTGCAAAGCAAAACCGTTTCGAAATGGGAATGCGGGGCCGGATGCCCGGATTTGTCCCTGTGGCCGAAACTGTCCGCCGTTTTGGGTGCGGATATCGCACAAATGATGGAAGGGGAAATCGTTCGCAACCGGCCGGATGCCGGAAATATGGACAAAGTACGCTTTTATGTTTGTCCGAGCTGCAGAAATATGTTGGCCGGCACCGGAAATGCCTCTGTCTTCTGCTGCGGCAGAAAGCTGGAGAAGCTCCAACCGGCAAAAACCCTTCACGAAACGGAAATCAAGATGGAAGAAACGGACACGGATTACTTCTTTACCCTGGACCACCCGATGACCAAAGAACATTATCTTTCTTTTGCCGCCTTGGTCAAAAGCGACAAAGTTTACCTGAACCGGTTATACCCCGAGCAAGATCCTTCTTTCCGGTTCCCTGCCGTCAAAGGCGCAAAATTGTATGTCCATTGCATCCAGCATGGTTTGATGATGTATTCCGGCAAATGGTAACCCCTCCCCGAACCCTTCGGCAATCAAACAGCCGCCGCTCAAGGAGTCCTGCTCCTTGCCCGGCGGCCTTTTTTCACATCGTCCGGGCAAGCGGAAGGGATCGTTTGCTGCCCGTTGCTTCACCGCTTAACACCGGACGGATCCGAATGCCGTCCACTTTCCCGTCCCACGTGGAAACCAGGGCATCTGTTTTCTCTTGTGTCCATCCCCGGAGAATCAACCCGATAAACGTGTGTTCTTCCGCCGGGAGCAAAGCCAGGGACGAAGCTTCTTTGCAGAAAGACGGCGAAAGCATGGATTCTGTTACCTGTCCGCGCACTTTGAGCAACAAAAAACGGGTGGGGAACAAATCATCCCCGGAGAGCATCCAAGGCTCTTTCACCGGAAGGGGATTTTGTTCCGCAAAGCCGTTTGTGTTCAGCAAGTCTTCCACCACTGCGCTGGCTGTCGGTTTCTGTCCCGCACCTTGTCCGACCAGCGTCAAATCCTGAACATAATCGCCTTCGACCGTCATGGCGTTATAAACATCCCGGACTGAGGCCAACGGGTGTTCCTTGGGAACCAGCGTCGGTAAAACCGAACCGGAAACCGGGCCGTTTTCGCCGAATTTTTCGGCCTGTGCCAGCAATTTGACCGAATACCCCAATTTCCCTGCCAATTGAAGCTCTCCCGAAAGTATATCGGTGATTCCCTGATAAAAAATGTCTGAAACGGATACCCGGGCCTGAAAAGCAAGCCGCATCAAAATCGTCAATTTATAGACCGCATCCAATCCTTCCACATCGGAGGAAGGATCGCTTTCCGCATACCCTTTCTCCTGGGCTTTTTTTAAAACCTCCGCAAACGAATGACCTTTCTCTTGCATTTGGGTCAGGATATAATTGGTCGTCCCGTTTAAAATGCCCTGGATCCGGTCGATGCGGTTGGCCTTCAGAAAATGGCGTAGGGTGCTGATGACCGGAATACCTCCCCCGACACTGGCTTCATACCGCAATTGAACTTGGCATTGTTTAGCCAGTTGTTCCAATTCCATGCCGTGTTTGGCGATCAGCTCTTTGTTGGCGGTCACCACATGGCATCCTTTTTTCATCGCCTGTTTGATGTATGAATAAGCCGGTTCCACTCCCCCCATCACTTCCACCAACACATCGGTCTCTTCGGTCAGAACTTGGGAAAAATCCGTTGTGATCCGTGCATCCGTGATTTCCAGATCCCGCTTTTTCCCGGGATCTTTCACCAAAATCGCATGAACTTGATACCACTTCCCGGTTTTGCGGGCAATCACATCCTGGTTTTCCTTGAGCATTTTCCATACTCCGCTTCCCACTGTTCCCAAACCAAGCAAAGCAACATTCACTTTTTCCATTGTTCCACCTCTGCCTCCCAAAATAAAAACCCCCTTCCATAAAGATAAGAAGAGGGTTGTCATCCGAAAAACGTTCTTCTTATCTTTCAGCGGTTGAAACCGCTGCAGGAATTGGCACCTTCCGGTGATTGGCTGATCACCGAGGTTGCCGGGCTTCATCGGGCCAGTCCCTCCGCCACTCTGGATAAGAATGAATATCCACTTTGTATTCAGTTCCAAAATATTTCTGTATATTATGAAGTTCAACTCCTTCTTTGTCAAGGGCCACTCCTTCAGATAATCATGTTTTTCAAGATGCCGAGCCGCTCGACTTCCAGTTCCACCACGTCCCCCGGTTCCAAATAGCGGTGCACATCGGTGCCCAATTCCAGAATGCAGCCGGTTCCGACCGTCCCGGAACCGATCACGTCGCCCGGGAAAAGCTCACAATCCCGCGAAGCCCGCTCAATCATCCGGGCAAAACTCCAGTAAAGCGATTTTACATTTCCCGATGAAACCTCTTTGCCGTTGATTCTGGCCCGCATCTTTAAATCCCAGTGTTCACCGGACCGACGGTCTTCCAATTCTTCCGGCGTCACCAGATAAGGACCCATCGAGGTGGCAAAATCTTTCCCTTTAGCCGGCCCCAACCCGACCGCCATTTCTTTTCGTTGCTCATCCCTTGCACTCCAGTCATTTAAAATCGTAAAGCCGGCAATATATTCCAACGCCCGTTCGTGCGGAATGTTTTTTCCTTTCTTTTTGATGATACAGGCCACTTCCAGTTCAAAGTCAAGCTCGTTGGTGTATTCCGGCTTCTTGACCCGTGACTCGTGCCCGACAATTGACCGATGATTCGAAAAATAAAAAACAGGAATTTCATACCACTCCGGCGCCATGGGAAGCCCCCGCTTTTGACGGCAGGTCTTGACATGCTGCTCAAACGCATAAAAATCGCGAAAACTGTTCGGCACAGGAACAGGAGCAAACAGCTTGGCTTCCTCCAGGCGGATCGCAACGGGCTCCCCTTCGATCTGCAACGTTCCGATGTCCTCCTGCGCAAGCTGCCTTTCCATCTCTCTGAGGGCGTTGAATTCCGCATCCCCTCTGGCCAGACATTGCCCCATCTCCGTTGCGATTTCATGGGAAAAAACCAAACGTTTTTCAATTTCCAGCCATCTTTGGGCAAGTCCCACATCGATGATCCATGCCCCTGACACCAGTCCCAGGCGGGCACCGGCAATCTCTTCCGTCTGGATGTTCAATTCATCGGCTTTGACGCAATACGTGACCAGTTTCAAAAGCAGATCCCCCTTTATATAAAAGAAACAGACTTTGTAGCTGCTCCATGTTAGCTATAAAGTCTGCATCATCTTTGTCTGGATTCGAAGCGTCTCGTGAACAATCCGCTCTCCCGCATTCGGCGACATCAGCCCGGTAAACCGTTCGACCATGCGATCTCTTTTATAATCCGGCGAAAAAAACTTTTCCAATTGCAACCGGATCGTCTGCGGTCTCGTGATCATGGCCACACGATGGTGCAACAAATATTGTTGATTGGCTTTTTCCTGTCCCGGTAAAGCTTCAAACAAAAACATCGGCAATTTTTTGGCAATGGCCTCGCTGATGGTCAATCCGCCGGGTTTGGTGACCAACAAGTCGGCAGCCGCCATCCTCAGCGGGATGTCGCAACGAAAGGGTTCAATCCGGATGTGTGGTTGATTCACTTTCTTTTGAAGCCGGTGATACAACTGGTCGTTTTTCCCGGTCAACACAACAAATTGCATGGAACGGAGATGCCGGATTTCATCCACCAACTGCTCCAGCGGTCCAAGACCGGTGCCTCCGCCCATGATCAACACCACCGGTTCGTCGCTTTTTAAATTCAATTGTCGGCGCGCTTCTTCCTTCGGTATTTCTTCATAAAAAGCTTCATTGACCGGTATGCCTGTTTCATGGATTTCAAGCCCTGTTGTCCACTGAATTTGTTCCAACTGGCATTGATTCAGCAAACGCTTGGGCACAAAAAGCGCATGCGGCAACCGCATCAGCCAGATGGGATGCAATTCATAATCGGTAATCACTCCGACGGCCGGGACTTCCTCCCATTGGGTCGGACACAAAAGCAACGCAAAAGGATGGGTGGAAACTATTCGTGTCGGCTGCACTTGTTCAAAGAGTTGCGCCATTTTCTTCCGAATGGACCAGCCCATCTTTTCAATGAGTTCGCTTGAGACATAACGAAACATTTTATTGTGATGAGTCCAGTCATATAAATAATGATAAAGGGTTGGAAACTTGTTCAACATTCCGTGATATCCAGATTGCAACAGGGGATGGAAGGTGCCAGGGATCAAATCCAGTAAATCAACCACCTCCGCTGTTACTGCAGGCATTTTTTCAAATTGACACTTCAGTGCCTTGGCGGCAGCATTATGTCCGGTACCGAAGCCCATGGTCAGCAGTAATATGCGTTCGATGGCGCTTCCCTCCTTTGCAAACCCGTTACCCCTATATACTGTTCCCAAAACTGCCCGGATTTAAATCCGTAATCTCGCAATGAAACCAAACACGCAAAGTGCAGCAACCACTCGGAAAACTCTTTGGATGCCGTGCTGCGGGCCGTTTCCCCCGTTTCCTTTCGCCTTCGGCACGATCCGTCCGGCACCTCCGGCTCTTCCCATTGAACAAAAACGGCTTGGCTACTTCCATCTTTACGTCATCCGGATGGCGAATATGCTTTCCCGCCCGATGAAGGTTGTCCCGTTGAACCAGTCTTCATCCTCCCGCTTCTCCCTCACTTCAGGGAAGCGGAAAAAATGACACAGGGCCGCTGTATCTCTATATTCTACACTTTTTTGAAACAGGGAGCAAAAACACGGACGCTATTTAAAAGAAGACGTGTTCACCAATGCGCATTTTCTTGCTGTTCGACGCTTTTTTCTCCATCCATTCGGAGGTGGCGATTTCCGGATTGTAATAATAAACGGCTCCTTGTGTCGGATCCCCCCCTTGGATCGCCATTTCCACCGCTCTTACCGCCTTGGCGTCCGGCTCCAGTTGAATTTGTCCGTCACTGACCGCCGTAAAAGCATTTTTCTGATAAATCACTCCACGGATGCTGTCCGGGAAAGCCGCATGTTCCGTCCGGTTTAAAATCACCGCGGCCACGGCCACCTGCCCCTTGAACGATTCTCCGCGGGCTTCTCCGTAAACCGCTTTGGCCAACAGCCTTTTTTCCGCAGGCGTGACATCAAATCTTTTTTTCCCCGGCCCATCGCCGGCCATTTTTCCTTTTATTTCATTTTTACCGGGTTGCGCGGTGTTGCCCGTTTCTTTCTTTTGCATGGATTTCCCGGCCAAGCGAACCGGACGGGTTTTCCGTTTATCTTGTTTCACATGGGAAACCGCCAAGCCCTCGCTCAATGCTTCTTCATTTCTCTCTTCCCATAAGCGGGTATATGCACTGTCATCCACTGCCGCGGATGCTTTTTTCAATATTTTCCGGTCTGTCATTTTTGCATGCCCTTGATGGGCGGATTTATACAAAACCACCACAGCCATGGCAAGAATCGCAATGGCCGCCGTCAGATTTTTCACTGTCTTCATTCAATCCCCTCCCTTTTTGACCGGGCAGAGCTACACAACCGCTATTGTAGGAGAAGGGATATTTCGACTCAATAGTGATTTATTGGGAATCAAAAGACGCAAAAAAAGACACAGCATTCTTGCTGTGCCTTTTTTACCGGGATTAACCGCGGGCGGCGAGGTAACGTTTGTTTACTTCTTCCCAGTTCACAACGTTCCAGAATGCTTCAATGTATTCCGGACGTTTGTTTTGGTATTTGAGATAGTAAGCGTGCTCCCAAACATCCAATCCCAAGATCGGGGTTGCCCCTTCCATCAACGGGCTGTCTTGGTTCGGCGTGCTGGTGACGGCCAGCTTTCCGTCTTTCACAACCAGCCATGCCCAGCCGCTTCCAAAGCGTCCTTTGGCTGCATTGGAGAACTCTTCTTTAAAGGCATCGAAGCTTCCGAATTCAGCATTGATCGCTTCTGCCACTTCACCCGTCGGAGCGCCTCCTCCGTTCGGGCTCAAAATTTGCCAGAACAAGCTGTGGTTTGCATGTCCGCCTCCGTTGTTGCGGACAGCCGTGCGGATGCTTTCCGGCAAAGCATTCAGGTCCGAGATCAATTCTTCCACGCTTTTGGCGCCAACATCATGCCCTTCCAGCGCGGCATTCAAGTTGTTGACATAAGTCGCATGATGGCGGTCATGGTGAATTTCCATGGTGGTTGCATCAATATGCGGTTCCAAAGCATCTTTTGCATATGGCAGTGGCGGCAATTCATATTTGGCCATAGTTTTTACCTCCTATGTAATGAAAATCAATGGCTTTTTGGGACATTGGAAACAAAACCAACATCTATATTTATTATGCTTGAAAATTTAGTGTTTAGTCAACCGATACGTTGTAAGGAGAGGAAGGAAATGCGTAATGTCTTCCAAAATATAATCCGCCCCCAGCTCTTCAAACTTCGCCCGGGCTGCTTTCCCGGTCAGGCCGGTCAAAGTTGCGGCAAAATCACAGCCCATTTTCCGGGCCGCAATCAAATCGGCCACCGAATCGCCCACAATCAAAATCTCTTTACCATTGTCAAACGGCAACGGATGATCCAGACAATCACGGATGTCTGCCTCCCTTCCCAAGTAAGCCCGGACATAGGTAAACGGCTCGGGTTTTCCGAGCGGGGCGCGGTTTGGATAGGCTTTTTCCGCTTCCATCACATCACTGGCCGTGGCAATATGGTTCTCATCCAGCAAGGAAAACCAGCCGAACGAGCGAAAAGGAACTTCCGTTTCCAAAAATGAGCGCCCGGTTCCGATCCCGGCTTGGATCCCCTTTTCTTTTAACATTGTCAGCAATTGCCTGATCTTTTCCGGTTCGGCCAAGGGAATTTCATTTTCAAGGAATCCCTTTTTCCCTTTTTGTCTTACCGGTTTGCCCTCGGTTTCCTCAAATCGTTGCTCACCCAAATACCATTCCTGATAAACCGAGTAAGCCAATTTCCACAAGGACGAATTCCGGGAAAACACATCCACCGCGATACCAAACCATTCATATGCCAGTTCATTGAAATAAACCAACAATTGATGCTTGTCCAGGTTTTCTTTCCGGTCAAACAGGGAGATAAAGCCGGAAAACCGCGGTTGAAAGCCGTTTGCCTCGTTTTGGACCGCTTGGAGCGCCTCCGCCGTCACCGGTTCACTCAATAATTGTTTTACCCTCTCCGGTTTTGCTTCATACACTGCCTTCAAAAAGAGCATCAGCTGCCCCGAAAAGACAAGATACACCATATCCCAGTTGGAATTGAGCCCTTTTTGTTTCATCCAGTCCAAAACCTGATCGTTCACAAAAACCTCTTTCCGGATCCGGCGGATTTGCTCTTCGGAAGGCCGGACCACATGTTTTTGGTCATCCAGCCCCAGATATCGCGGCGAATGGAGCAATTCCCACACGGACAGCGCCGATGCGTCAAAACATCTTTCCTCGCTTAAAAACACACCATCCACATCAAATAAAACCGCTTTATACAATCGGAACACCCCTTTTGAGAAAAACATCACATGCTGCCTTTCGCTTCATTGTAATAAAGCACTCCTTGTCCCGCAAGAAAAGAATCGGCTTCTTTTTGTGTCTTTGAATGAAATCCCTGCCGCAACCCCTTGAAATGCGACTCTCTTCTTCACAAATCATTTAACATCCATTATTATCTAAATAGACAGAAAAAAACAAATTCACCTGACGAGGAGGCATGCCGATTGCGTTTTTTCAAATGGTCCTCTCTTTTGATCACGACCATTGCCTTCACACTCATTTTTTCATTTTGGCCGACGGTTTCTGATGCCGCTTCCTTCGGTTACAAAATAGAAGTCAACAAAGCCACCAACCGGCTCTATTTGTATCAAGGCAATCAATTGAAAAAAGTATATCCGGTGGCCACCGGGCGTCAGCCGGGGTTGACCCCGGAAGGCACGTTTCCCGTGGTCATCAAAATCAACAAGCCGGGCTGGAAAGGCATCCCGGGAGGAGATCCGAAAAACCCGCTGGGCGAACGCTGGCTGGGCCTTCGCGTAAACGGAGACCGTGGCAGAACTTACGGCATCCACGGCACCAATCAGCCCGGGTCGATTGGGAAATATGTTTCCAACGGCTGTATCCGTATGCGGAACCAGGATGTCATCGAATTATCGAAGCTGATTCCGACAGGCACACCGGTTTGGATTCACAGCGGCAAAAGCCGTCAAAAGCCACAGGGAAAACCTGACGGACAACCCGTTTTGCAAACCGCCACCATCACGGGCAACCACGTTCATCTGCGGACCGCTCCGTCCCTCAGAGCCGCGATCATCGGGAAATTAAACAAAGGCGCCCGTCTTTCGGCCACGGGCAAAACGAAAGATTGGGTGCAAGTAAAACTGGCAGACGGACGCACTGCTTATGTCCATCAAGACTATATCCGGGTCAAAGGGAACACGATCCGGGTCGGCGTCTTTTTGGCCAACCTCCGGTCCCGTCCTTCTTTGTCGGCAACCATTGTTCAACGCGTCCCCAAAGGCATGGCCTTGACCGCCATCGGGAAGGAAGGAAACTTTTACAAACTGCGCCTGAAAGACGGATCGACCGCATACATTCACGAAATTTGCATCAGCCGGTAAACGGATGTGCCAATGCCTCTGACGAGGCATTTTTTTCTGTGCGAAATTCAAATAATGGTAAAATTCCTCCTGCTCTCTCCCCCGATTTTTCCGGTATAGTTAATTTCAGTTGATGATTCGCAAGCAAGGAGGGGGAAACGATTGCATGATCCGATCGGGCTTCATTCCGGTTAAACTCCTGCTGCTTTCACAATAACATGTAGGAGGGAAAAGAAGCGTTGAAACATATAAAATGGATTTTCTCATCCATTTTGGCCATCGTTTTGGTCTTCGGTTTTTACTTTGGAACCGCAGGAGCTGCGGCCCATTATCAAATCGAGGTCAATAAATCGACGAATACACTCTATTTATATAAAGACGGAACCTTGGAAAAAACATACCGGGTGGCTACCGGCCGCACAAAAGAATTGACTCCCGAAGGAACCTTCACCATGGTGGTCAAAATCAACAAACCCGGCTGGAAAAACATCCCGGGAGGAGATCCGAAGAATCCGTTGGGAGATAAATGGATGGGAATCAGCGTCAATGAAGACAATGGACGTACGTACGGCATTCACGGAACCAATCAACCGGAAAGCATCGGAAGCCACGCTTCGAGCGGATGTGTACGGATGAAAAATGAAGATGTGAATGAATTGTACAACATCGTCCCGGAAGGCACCCCCGTGTGGATTCACAGCGGAAAATCAACGGGGAAATGGGCCGGAGATCCTTCCTTTGCCGTTCAACCGACAAGCGGCGAATTGAAAGTGACGGTCAACCTGGCCAATATCCGGACAGGCCCTTCACTGGGAGCCTTTGTCATGGAACAGGCTGAAACAGGGACGGTTCTGGAAATGACCGGCTTTGTCAAGGATTGGTATCAAATCAAAACACCGGGCGGCAAAACCGGGTTTATCCATTCATCTACCGTGACGAAAAACACCGGTTCTTCCAATCAGAATAACTTTACCGATGCCACCGGTTCCATCAAAGTCACCGGTTCCGTGACCAACATCCGGTCCAATCCGTCTTTGTCCGCTCCGATTGTGCAAAAAGTAAACAAAGGCACCCAACTTGTGCTGACCGGAGAAAATGCGGAATGGTACCGGGTCCGGTTATCCAGCGGTTACACCGCATACGTCCATAAAAGTGTCGCCGAAAAAACAGAAGCCAAAACACCCGATGCCCAAACGATCAAAGTAACGGTCTTTCTTGCCAACATTCGTAATTCCCCTTCGGAAAATGCAACCATTATCATGCGAGTGGCTCAAGGAACGGAACTGAAAAAAATCGGAAACAACGGTGATTGGCATATCATCCAATTAAAAGACGGGCGCACCGGATTTATTCATCACAGTGTTGCCCAATAAAAAAGAAGGAGAAACACCAGTTTCTCCTTCTTTTTTTATCAAACGGTCAACATCCGGTCCAACGCAACCTTGGACCAATGTTTGGTTTCCTCATCCACTTTGATGACATGAATCGGGTTTCCCTCCAAGATACTTTCCAGCGCCCACAATAAATGGGGACGGTCAATCCGGTTCATGGTCAGGCAGGGACACATCGTCGTGCTCAACAATTCAATATGCTTGTCGGGATGTTCCTGGGCCAGCCGTTGCACCAAATTGACCTCGGTGCCGATGGCCCAGCGGCTTCCGGCCGGTGCTTCTTCAATCACTTTGATGATATAGCTGGTCGAACCGGAATCATCTGCCAGTTGCACCACATCAAAAGAACATTCCGGATGGACGATCACTTTCATTTCCGGATCCCGTTTGCGAATGCGGTGCACTTGTTCAGGAGTGAACTTTTGGTGCACGGAACAATATCCTTTCCATAAGATCATGCGCACCGAATCCAACGGCCCTCTTTGCTCCTCAAACTTTCCATCTTTTGGATTCCAAACCACCATTTCTTCCAAGGGAATGCCCAATTGGTCATAAGCGGTGTTGCGCCCCAGATGTTGATCCGGCAGGAAAAACACGCGTTTCTTTTGGCGGAAGGCCCAGTCCAACACCTGCTTCGCATTGGAAGACGTACAGGTGGTTCCGCCGTGCTTTCCGACAAAAGCCTTGATCGCGGCCGTGGAGTTGACATAAGTGACCGGAATCACCGTGTCTTGAAACGTTTCCTGCAAAACATCCCATGCTTCTTCCACTTCTTCAATATCCGCCATATCCGCCATGGAACAACCGGCACGCAGATCCGGCAAAATCACGGTTTGCCCCGGGGCCGCCAACGTATCGGCCGTCTCGGCCATAAAATGCACCCCGCAAAACACGATATATTTGGCGTTTTTCTGCTTCGCGCCCGTCTTGGCCAATTGCAAGGAATCCCCGCGGTAATCGGCATATTGAATCACATCATCCCGCTGGTAGTGATGGCCGAGGATCACCAAATCATCCCCCAGCGCTTTTTTTGCCTTTTGAATCCGTTCGTCCAGTTCCCGCCCGGACATGGAGCGGTAAACCTCCGGCAAATCTTGATCCAAGTAATTCAACATGGTATCCATCATCGAGATGCCTCCTCCCCAAAATCCAAACTGATGTCAAGTGCAGAAACCGAATGCGTCAGCCAACCGAGCGACACCGCATCCACCCCGGTTTCCGCAATCGGGCGGATCGTTTCCGGCGTGATCCCTCCGGATGCCTCGGTCCATACCCGGCCGTCGATCAAACGAACGGCTTCCCGCAGTGTGTCCAAATCCATATTGTCCAGCAAAATCGCATCCACATCATGCTTTAAAATTTCTTCCACTTGTTCCAAGGTATCGGCTTCCACTTCGATTTTCACCATGTGCCCGACATGTTTGCGGGCCCGTTCAATCGCCGCCGCCAGACTTCCAGCCATCGCAATGTGATTGTCTTTGATCATCACGCCGTGGCTTAATCCAAACCGGTGATTGGTACCGCCGCCGACACGGACAGCATACTTCTCCAACTGCCGCAGCCCCGGTGTCGTTTTCCTTGTGTCCAGCACCTGGCACGAAAGGCCTTCCAACCGGTCCACCAACTGCCGGGTCATCGTGGCAATGCCCGACATCCGTTGCAAGAGGTTCAGCGCCACCCGTTCACCCGTCAGGATGGCGCGGGTCGGTCCGGTGATCCGGGCGATCGCCGTTCCTTTTTTCACCCGGTCCCCTTCCCGGACCAGCCATTCCCACTTCATTTTGGGATCCAACTCCCGGTACACGGCTTCCGCCACCGGCAAACCGGCAATCACCCCATCTTGTTTGGCAATAAACAAACAAGAACTTTGATGATCCTCCGGCACCAGCGCCTCTGTTGTGAGATCGCCGACACCGATGTCTTCGTTCAATACTTCACGAATCCATTGCTTTAATGCTATCCAATTCACGATGAAATCCCCCCTTGGATCACTTTGTGTTTTTCCGCCCATTCCGGAATGGTTTGCGGAAAATCACGACGGTAATGCCCCCCTCTGCTCTCTTCGCGCCACCGGGCTGCCTTCATCACCAATTGTGCAGTTGTTAACATATTTCTCAATTCAAACATCCCCGGCAAAACGTGTCCCGAATCCGACAACCGGTTCAGCTTGGAAAGCCCTTCAGCCAAGCCTTCCGATGTGCGGACAATGCCTGCGTGATCCCACATGACCTGCCGGATTTCCTTTTTGATTTTTTCTTCCGTTTGTTTATCTTGGCACAAACGAGGATATTGCGAAGGAAGTTGCATCGTTGTGGACTGCTCTTCGTAAGATGACAGCTTTTTCGCCACCCGCTGCGCAAAAACCGTTCCTTCCAGCAAAGAATTGCTCGCCAGGCGGTTGGCGCCGTGAACACCCGTGCAAGCCACTTCCCCACATGCAAACAGCCGCGGGAGGGAAGTCCGTCCGTAAGAATCGGTTTTGATGCCTCCCATGATAAAGTGCGCGGCCGGCCGGACGGGAATCCATTCACGCTCCGGATCGATCCCGGCTTTGCGGCATTCTTTGTAAATGGCAGGAAACCGTCGGGCAAATTTCCCTTTCAAATGTCTGGCATCCAAATACACTTGTTTCCCTTGCTGCATTTCGGTGTAAATGGCCCTGGACACCACATCCCGGGGAGCCAGATCTTTTAATTCGTGATACCGCTCCATGAACCGGTCTCCCGACTCCGTCACCAAAACGGCGCCTTCGCCCCGCACGGCTTCCGAAATGAGAAACATCGGATTTTGGTCGACAGCCAGTGCCGTCGGATGAAACTGGATAAACTCCATGTCCGTCAATTGCACGCCGGCACGATGCGCCATCGCAAAACCGTCACCGGTGGTCACCAAGTCATTGGTCGTATACTTGAAGACTTGGCCGCATCCTCCCGTCGCCAACACCACCCCTTTCCGGGCCAGATAACACGTCGGCTCCTGATCGGTATCCAGCGCAATCACCCCGCGGCAAGTATCGTTTTCCACCAATAAATCGGCCACCATTGTATGCGTTTGCATATGAATGGATTTCTGCCGCTCAGCTTGCCGCAGTAAGGTGGAAGTAATCCCGGCTCCGGTTGAATCCCCGTGCACCCGCAAAATCCGGGAAGCCGAGTGGGCCCCTTCTTTGGCCAGCAAATAGGCATTCCCCTTTTTATCAAAAGGCGTTCCCCAATCGGCCAGCAACCGGATTGTATCGGGAGCCATCTTCACCATCAAACGCACGGTATCCTCATCACACAAATCCACTCCCGCCCGCAGCGTGTCCTGCCAATGCAGGTTGGGAGAGTCTGCTTCGCCGATGGCCGCGGCGATCCCGCCTTGGGCCCGGTAAGAATTGCTCGCATCTTCACATGCTTTGGTCAAAACCTTCACTTCTCCGGTTTCAGACAAAAAAAGCGCTGTCATTAAACCGGCAATCCCGCTCCCTACGACAATGTAATCGGTCGTGACTTGTCTCATCATGATAAGGTCCTTTCAAAAAACGTTAACAATTTGTTCATATTCATTTTCTCAATAACAAAAGGAATGTCAATAGCAAATTTTTTCTTTTTATGTTTTGAACACTTCACGAAAAAAGGTCTGTTGTACTTTTTTTTCGCTATAATAGGTGAAGAAAGCTTTACAAATGCGGAGGTTTAATCGATGAAACCCATTTATTTGGATTACGGGGCCACCAGTCCCGTACGGCCGGAAGTAATGGAAATCCTTCTTCCTTTTTTCCAAACAGAATATGCCAATGCCGGCAGCATCCATGATTTCGGACAACGAAGCCGGGATGCGATCGAGCGGGCAAGAAAACAGGTGGCTGACTCGCTGGACGCTTCATCCCCGCGGGAAATCATCTTTACCGGAAGCGGCACCGAAGCCAATAACCTGGCCATCTTGGGAGCAGCCAGAAAACACCGGAACCGGGGAAATCATGTGATTACGACATCCATCGAGCACCCTTCGATCCTGGAAACATGCAAACAATTGGAAAGAGAAGGGTTTGAGGTAACGTACCTTCCGGTCGATCCATACGGCCAAATTTCTGTGGACCAAGTTAAAGAAGCCCTGACGGAGCAAACCATTCTGGTCAGTGTCATGGCCGCCAACAATGAAGTGGGAACGCTTCAACCGATCCAAGAAATCGGCCGGCTCCTTCGCCACACACCGGTTTTGTTTCATACCGATGCAGTGCAATTTTACGGCAAAATCCCCTTTTCCGTTCAGGAACTGGGCGTGGACCTGCTTTCCGTCAGCGGACATAAAATTTACGGTCCCAAAGGAATCGGCGCCCTGTATATCAAAAAAGGAATCCGGATTGAACCGGTTCTCTTCGGCGGGGGCCAAGAAAGAGGCCTGCGTCCTGCGACCCAAAACACGCCCGGAATCATCGGTCTCGGAGCGGCCGCTTATTTGATGAGCCGGGAAGTGGAACAAGAACGGCAGCGGTTGACCCGGTTGCGCGATCTGTGCCTGAAGCGGATCCAAAAGGAAATCGGCCGGGTGGAATTAAACGGCCATCCAAGCAACCGGTTGCCCAACAATCTGAATCTCAGCTTTCACGGGGTCGAAGGACAAGCCGTTTTGTTGGAACTCAACCGCAAACAAATTTATGTTTCCAGCGGTTCCGCTTGCAGTGCAGGGAAACATGCCCCTTCCCATGTCCTGATGGCCATGGGCAAAAGTGAAGAACAAGCCTATCAAAGCCTTCGCATCACCTTTGGCAGGGAAACCACCGAATCGGATGTCCATCAACTGGTGGATCATTTAAAAGAAATTCTTGAGGACTTGCGAACCTTCTTGCGAAACAAACCTTAATACGTGGAGGCTGTTTCCATTGCAAAAATATCTCAAAGGATGCTTGAAGTTATTGTCCGGTTTGCTGATTGCCATTTTGTTTTGGATTTTGTTTGTCTTTTTGCAACAAATGAATTACCGGGATCCGGAGCAGATTTACTTAATGGGAACTCCCGTCGCCTACGGGTTTGTCTTTTTCTTTTTATGTATCTCTGTCGGTTTTATCTTTTCCTTTTTCAAAAACCGGTTCCATCCCGCCCGATTAAAAAGGCGTTTCTTTGTGTTTGCTTTTTTCTATTTGGTCAGCAGCCCGCTTGTGATTTTAAGCTTTGACAATTATTTGCTCGTGACTCCCCAAGGTCTTGGTTACAGCCGCTTTTTCAGCATCGAAGACATGCATTTTTACCGCTGGCAGGACATCAATCACGTGGTTTTGGACTACAAGCCGGAACAACTTCCGTTTATGAAAGAAAAACTCCGCCTTCAATATCACATCCATTTTAAGGATGGAACAGCCTACAACCTGAACAGTTACAATTCACCGCTTTATGATGCCGGCCAATTTAAGGCGATCCATCGCACGTTGCTCCGGAAACAAGTTCCGGTGATGATTGAACGTCCCCTGCCTGCGGATGTTTCCCCTGATTCATTCATTTATCAGATGTTCCATTTTCACTCGCAATAAAACATCCCCTCACCAGGCTGACAACCCGGGTGAGGGGATGTTTTCATTTCGCCAATTCATACATGGCTTGGGCATAAATCGCAGTGGCCTTCAGCAATTCATCCACATCGATATATTCATCACGCTGGTGAGCGGTTTCGGCACTGCCCGGAAACAACGGACCAAAGGCAACGCCGGTGTCCAGAACCCTGGCATACGTTCCTCCGCCGATGGCGAGAATCTCCGCTTTTTCTCCGGTTTGTTCTTCATAAACTTTCGTCAGCGTCCGGATCAAGGGATGATCGGGATCCACAAAATGAACCGGCTTATGGTCGGCCTCCGGAATTTGGAAACCGTATTCAGCCAATTTTTTCTCTGCCGTTTGCAAAATCTGTTCGGCATCGCCGTTTTTGGGATAGCGGATATTGATGCGGACTGATTGTTTTTCCCCGGCTTCAAAGCGGAAAACCCCGGCATTGACGGTAAGAGGTCCCATCCATTCATCGGACACCTGGATACCCAATTTCTCGCCAAAGAAACTGTCCACAAAAAGATCATTGATCATGCGGACATAATTCTCCCCTTCCGGATCCAAAGGAACTTCCGCGAGGAAACGGGCCATAAACAGCGCTGCGTTCTTCCCTTTGTCCGGTTCCATGCCATGATGGGCTTTCCCTTCCATCACAATGGTGACACCCTCATTGCTTTCTTCGGCGTATCCCTGGATTTGGCGGGTAAGCAGATAGTCTTGAACCTTTTCTTTCAATGCGAAGACATCCCCGTCTCCGCTCAGCCGGACGGTGGCCACGTCCGGAACCATGTTGACGCGTTGCCCGGATTCAAACCGTTCCAACGTCCATGCGTCATCCTGGTGCGCCGGTTTTTGGCCGGATCTTACCGCCTGGATATCCAAAAAACCTTTTTCGGCCGCAATGATCGGAAAATCGGCATCCGGGCTGAATCCCATCACCGGCATCTCTTCTTTCTCGAAATAATGAGACATGCAGCGCCAGCGGGACTCTTCATCCCCTCCCACAATCAGCCGGATCCTTTTGGACAGGTTAAGCCCCAGATCCTTGATGATCTTCAGCGCAAAATAAGCCGCCATGGTCGGGCCCTTGTCATCCAGGGCACCACGGGCATATAATTTGCCATCGCGGATTTCGGGTTGAAACGGAGGACTCGTCCATCCATCTCCGGCCGGAACCACATCCACATGGGACAAAACCCCGATGATGTCCTCCCCGTCGCCGTATTCAATATGCCCGGCATAACCGTCCACATTTTTGGTTTGAAAGCCGTCTTTTTTGCCCAATTCCAACATATAATGAAGTGCTTCCGCCACTTTTTCCCCAAACGGAGCCTGAGCGGAAGCCGTGGATTCATCCAAAACACTTTCAATGGACAACAAGTTTTTTAATTCTGATAACAATTCATCTTTCCGTTTTAACACTTCTTCCTGCCATGCCACTTGGTTCATAACCGACTCCTCCTGTTTCACGTTCATGACATTTCTCCTTTCCGTTATGTATATTCAGCGATGATGGAGCAAAACGTGAATATATCCTCCTTAAAATGGAATAAGTCTCTTTTAATGGAATTTATTAGATGCATGACTTATTTCTAATTAATATACCACGTTTGGGTAAAAAGAGTAAATGAAGCAAGCTTCACCCCGTTTCAGATTGTTCCTATTTTTTAATAAAAAAGAAAAGACTTGTGTCGCCACAAGCCTCATCAACCTTCCAAAAATTTCAAGACATGGTAAAAGAGAAAGCCCATCACAGCCGTCCCCGGAAGGGTCAGCACCCAGGCATAAATGATTTTTCCGGCCACACTCCAACGCACGCTGCGGACACGTTCCGCCGCACCGACGCCAATGATTGATCCCGTAATGGTATGTGTCGTACTGACCGGAATCCCAATTTTTGCCACCGTCGTCAACAAGATAGCCGACCCGGTCTCGGCGGCAAAACCTTGCGGCGTTTCCAAACGGCTCAACCGGGAACCGATGGTATGAATGATTTTTTGTCCGCCCATTGCGGTTCCCAAACCCATGGACAAACCGGCAGCCACTTTGACCCAGCTTGGAACCGTCAAATCACTGTATGAACCGTACGCCACCAAAGCCATGGCCACGATCCCCATCGCTTTTTGCGCATCGGATGCTCCGTGGCTGAACGCCATAAACGCAGACGAAACAATCTGCAACGGTTTAAAAATCCGTTTCACCCGGGAGCGGGGCATGTTTTGGAAAAGTTTCCGGATCAATTTGATCAGACTTCCCGAGAAAAGTGCTCCCAATACGGGAGAAATCAACATGGCAACAAGAATCATAATAATTCCATGAACTTTAAGAACGCCAAAACCTTTATATGCAATCACCGCCCCGATCAAACTGCCGATCAAGGCATGGGATGAACTGGTGGGAAGTCCCAACAACACGGTGATGATATTCCACATGATCACTGCCAATAAAGCCGATATCAACAAAACCAATGTCACATTTTCCGGATCCACAATATCTTTTCCGATCGCTTTGGCAACCGCCGTGGAAAAAAAGGCCCCGGCCAGGTTTAATCCCGCGGCCATGAAAATGGCTGCCCACGGGGATAACGTGCGTGTCCCCACCACCGTCGCAATCGCGTTGGCGGTGTCATGCCATCCGTTAGTAAAATCAAAGATCAATGCCAATACCACAACTGCCACCAATAACCAAAACGGATCAAGCATACTTCATTACCACACTTTCCATCACGTCCATCACATCTTCAAAGGAATCCGTGACACCTTCCAGTTTTTGATAGATCTCTTTCATTTTGATTAATTCAATCGGGTCAATCGACTCTTCAAACAACGCACTGATGCTTTCCCGCATCAATTTGTCGCCTTCGTTTTCCAACGAATTGATTTCGACGGAAATCCGGCGAATGGTGTCAAAATCCCGTTTTTCCAGTGCGACAAATGCTTCCTGCAACTGGCGCGCCGATTTTTCCAGGATTTCGCCATACTGGATCAGGTAAGGCGTCGTTTTGTTGACGTGCATATAAACAAACCGTGCGGCGCATGCTTCAATCCCGTCCAAAACATCATCCAGATAATAAACCAATTTCAAGATGTCTTCATGATCAAGAGGAGTGACAAACGCCTTGTTGAGTTCCTGGATCACCAGATGAGTGTAATCATCCCCCTTATGCTCCAGTTCTTTCAATCTTTCCGCATATTGTTCCTTTTCTTCCAAGGTTTCCACGTTTTCGCGGAACAGCTGTACGGCCTCGATGATGTTGGTGGTGGCATCCACCATGGTTTGGTAAAAAATCTTGTCCTTTGACCGGTTAAAGAGCACAATCGTTTCCTCCCAATCAACCATTTTTTAACCAAAAATTATCATATTCTTAAAAAAGAAATTTTGAAATACCTCAGCCTGAGACTTAACCAATTATTTATCTCCGGTTTAAAAAAACTTAACAAAAACTTTACATTGGGAACACAAAACACAGAACACCCTTTGCAGAACCAATGCGGTTTGGCGGTGCGGAAGAAAAGGAACAACGGGCACCACGGGCTTTTAGAGGATTTGGAAGGACCCAATTATTTATTTTAACACAGAAGCAAATGGCTGAATCAAAGGAAGAATCTTCTTTTCACCTGGCTGAATCGTCCCGACGACAGAAATAAACTCTGTTTTATCTATTTCCCAAATGAAAAGATTATATAAATGCACGAAAAAAGACACCCTTTGCAGGTGTCTTCAAAGCGGGTCCGATGAGCCGTCACATATGAACATTGCTGTGCAAATAGGTTCCTTCGATCTGTAAGTAAAGCAAATTGATCTCACTGATTTTTTTGGACAGCTCGTTCATTTCCTCATTGGTTTGAAAAAAGAGCTCTTCATCTTCTGTATCCTTCAATTTTTCATAAAGCTCCATATAAGTTTGTTCAAGTTGTTGGAGACGGTCCGGAATTTTGTCACACACTTGTTGGCAAGCCCATTCGAATTCCTGCTTCTTTTCCGGGGGCAAACTTTCATATTCCACGTGCAAAACCGGCCGCATCAATTCCAACTCTTCGTCATAGCGAAGCTCAAAAGCAGGTTTTGTCATCTTCTTCACCTTCACCTTTTCAGGGTTGCGGCTTTTCTCCCGTATTTATCTGCATATTGCGTTTCACTTGATCTTGCAAGTCCTCTTTGATCAATTGCTCCGTTTTCAGCTCGATCTGATCCGGATCCCCTCCGGCTTCTTTCCAATCTTTAAGCAATCCGGACACTTCTTTGCGGTAATCTTCATCCAGTTTGTTGCCCACTTCATCGAATTGCTGTCTCATATAATTTTGCAGCTGTTCATTCCTTTGTTCAATCCAGGAACGGATTTGTTGAAAGGTTCGCTGGTCGATTTTTTGATCATCTTTGATAAAGTGGTTGGCTTTTTTCAGTCGATCCGATTCCCGGTCCACTTTGGTTTGCATATCGGCATAATATTGTTGCAGGCGTTCTTCATCATAGTGATGGGCTTTTTGCACCGAATTGATGGCTCGGATCGCCCACGGTTGCCGGCTTTCTTTCAAGCGGTCCGTTTCGGATGCCAAAACCTTTTCCAATTCCTTTTCATTTTTGACGGTGGCATAATCCCCACCGGTTTGATCGGCAATGTTTCGCAGTTGCTGTTCGGTTTTCGCTTCCACATCCAACCCGATCACGTGAACATTGGCAGCGGTGTCGGACAAATGCAGCGCTTGCGCCATTTTTTCCGGATTGCCGTCACAGTTGTCATAACCGTCCGTGATTAAAATGACGTGGTTTTCCACCTGACCGGGAGCCCCTTTTTTCATATCCGGTTGGGATTTAAACAAGGCCAGGGCCAAGGGATTGTAGCCCGTCGGTTGAACCCCGCTCAAAGCTTGTTCCAGCTGCTTTTGATCATACTTGGAACCTGCATAAATTTTTTGGGTGCTGTTGCATGACCGGTCCCGGTCCTTCAACTCCGGACTCCCTTCATGTCCGTAAATGCGCAACTGGAAATCCACCGTATTTTGCGGAAGCCGTTTGGCCAATTGTTGCAGTGATTTTTTCACCGCATCCATCTTCGGTTGTTCTTCCAATTTTCCTCCCATGCTTCCGCTGGTATCCAGTAAAACCACATAGTTCATTTTTTTGTTTTCCGGCGTCTTCGATTTCTTCGCTGCCTGTTCCGCTTGCAGCCAGCGGTCTTTCACATTGCGCCATGCTTCACTTTTGGCTTTATAGGATTGACGGGTGAGTGCATCAAACGCTTCGACATCCTCTTTATAATTTTCGCCGACCAACCCCAGCAAATAAGCATAAGCTTTGTCATCCGACAAGCCTTTAGGCATTTGCTGCAAAGCGTTGATCACTTCATTCCGCTCATAATTTTTCCCGGCGTATCTTCCTTGCCCGTCATCATTCAATATCGCCTGCAACTCGGTATGGGGAGCCGGGCTTTTGGGAATGCTCCGGTCCTTTTCCCCTTCGTCCGGATTCTCTTCTTTGGCTTGTTCCTGTTGTTGCAGCGTTAAGTTGTCCACTTTCTCGATTTCATTGCCTGTGGTTTGTTGGATTTTTTGAATCACTGACGCGCAACCGGTTGACATCCCGGCCGTCAACAACAGGAAGCCGGCCAGCAGGACTCGACTTTTGCTGATACGCATAAGCCCTCCTTATCCTATCCTCTTCATTGATCTATATATATCCAACCTGAGAGAAAAACATCCCAATTTGATTTTAGCTTACTTGATGCACTTTGATTTCGCAATAGGAACAGCCTGCCTTCATTCGACAATATCGGGAAAGATTTCATCCGATCAAAGGGCGTTCTTCCGGATACCGGTAAGGAGGCGGATCAATGTCGCGGGCAATGGCCAGTGCCAGCGTGATCGGGCCGAGGCGCCCGGCAAACATGCTGAAAATGAGAATGACTTTGCCCACCTCGCTCAAATGGGGGGTCAGCCCGGTGGACAACCCCACGGTCCCCACGGCGGAAACCGCTTCGAACAATGCAGACAGGATGTCGGTTTGTTCCGTGATCGCCAAGAGCATGGTGACGATGATCACCAACGTTAAGGAAGCCACGGTAATTGTCAACGCTTTATACACATGACTCGTGGGAATCCGGCGCCGGTAAGCCACCACATCCTGACGTCCCCTCATCATGGTCCAAACGGCCAGCAAAATCACGGCCAGCGTGGTGGTTTTGATTCCTCCCCCGATGGAGCTGGGAGACGCCCCCACAAACATCAGCAGGATGGTGAAAAACAATGTGGCCGGATACATGTGGCTTAACTCCAGGGTTTGAAATCCTCCGGATCTGGGTGTGACCGCATGGAAAAAAGAAGCCAGCAGCTTTTCCTTCAAAGAAAAAGATTGCATGGTTTGGGGATTGTTCCATTCCGTAAACAAAATGACAAGCATTCCGATGCCAAGGAGCAGGCCGGTCATGGTCAACACCAATTTGGTATGTAAACTGAGCCGTTTTGTCTTTGGATAATGGATCAGCTCCAGGATCACGATAAAACCGATGCCACCCAAAATCACGAGGAAGCCGACAATCAGATTGACCCAGGGATCGTGCACATAAGCTGTCAAACCGGCAAATGCCCGGGTCTCCCCAAACAGATCAAAACCTCCCTGGTTAAAAGCGGAGACTGCATGAAAAAGTGCATAATACAACCCTTTCTTTATCCCCCAATCCGGGACGAAACAAAAACTCAAAGCGACAAACCCGGCCCCCTCGACAATCAGGGTGATGAGAAACACTTTCAGAACGAGGTTGACCACGCCTTGCAAATCCAATTGATTGAATGCTTCCCGCAAGACCAACCGCTCCTGCACGCCGATTTTTCTCCCCAGAATCATGGCAAACAAAGTAGTGAGGGTCATGATGCCCAATCCGCCGGTCTGAATGAGCAGGAGAATCACCATTTCGCCAAATGTGCTGAACGTTTGCGCCGTGTCCACCACCACCAGTCCGGTGACACAAACGGCAGAGGTTGCCGTAAACAAAGCATCGATCCATGGAAGCGGCTGTCCGCTTTCGGTGGCCACCGGCAAGGAAAGGAGAAGGCTCCCGGCCAAAATCGCCACCATAAAACCAATGGCAAGCACTTGAGCCGGATTCAATCTTCTCTTTTGAAAAAGATTGTTTTTCTTGTACAACACACGACATCATTTCCTTCTGTAAAATTTGTTCAATGTGTTTGGATTGGTTATAATGAGATCACTGGGTAAAATAGCATTATACATCAATTTTTAGCATGGGACGGATTCATTATGACCAGAAAACCTCGAGTTGTCGTTGGCATGTCCGGTGGCGTGGACTCTTCGGTTACGGCCTGGTTACTGAAAGAGCAAGGATATGAAGTGATCGGCCTGTTTATGAAAAACTGGGATGACACCGATGAATTCGGTCATTGTACCGCCACGGAAGATTATGAAGATGTGCGGAGGGTGTGCGCACAAATCGGCATCCCTTATTATTCGGTTAACTTCGAGAAAGAATATTACCAAAAAGTGTTCCAATATTTCCTGGATGAATACCGGAAAGGCCGCACCCCCAATCCGGATGTAATGTGTAACCGGGAAATCAAGTTTGGCGATTTCCTCAAAAAAGCCAAACAACTGGGAGCAGACTTGATCGCCACCGGACACTATGCACAAATCAAAGAAGAAAATGGCACCAAATATTTGGTTCGCGGTGCCGATCCCAATAAAGACCAAACTTACTTTTTATATGCAGTTCCGAAACAACACTTGATGCAAGCCATCTTCCCGATTGGCCACATGCAAAAGAAAGAAGTGCGTGCACTGGCTGAAAAAGCGGGACTTGCCACTGCCAAAAAGAAAGACAGCACCGGAATCTGTTTTATTGGCGAACGCAATTTCCGCGAATTCCTCAGTCAGTATTTGCCGGCACAACCAGGCAAAATTTGCACGCTGGACGGCCGGGAAATCGGCGAGCATCACGGCCTGATGTATTACACATTGGGACAACGCCAGGGATTGGGCATTGGCGGTTCCGGAACCGGTGAGCCTTGGTTCGTTGCCAAAAAAGATTTGGAGAAAAATATTTTGTATGTGGTCCAAGGGCATGACCATGAAGCACTCTACTCCAACGGTTTGTCGGCAACCGACGTCAACTGGCTGGGAGAAGGAAATTTGCCGGACCGGCCGTTTGAATGCACTGCCAAATTCCGTTACCGCCAACAAGACCAAAAAGTGCTTGTCCATCCGCAAGCTGACGGTTGCCTGCATGTCGAATTTGAAAAACCGCAACGTGCGGTAACCCCCGGACAATCGGTCGTGCTGTATCGCGATGAAAAATGTCTGGGCGGCGGCATTATCGATCACACGTTTTAAACTTGCCCATAAAAAGCTCGGGGACGGGGAATCTCCCCGCCCTCCGCTTTCCTTTTAATTACTTGAATAATTATATTTAACCTAAAAAAACCATTTTATATATTATATAAAAATAGAACTTTGGTCGACTGTTCAAAAACTGGAAAATAGAGTAGCATATAAACGAGTTTTCATAAAGGAGGACTCATTGCGTGAAAAATACATATCGCGGTAAACCTGAACGCAAAGAGGATTTTTCCATCGACGAATTCGGCTTGCAAGTCAAACGAAAAGCCCTGGTGTTTACCAGTGCCGGCATTGCTTGCTTGATCATGACTTTTTCCGCATATGTGATCGGAATGGAAGGAACCTATCCGACAGCATCCGAGCTTGAAAAACCATTGATTTCGAAGAAAAAGTCAAATATCTCAGAACATGCAGTCAACGAATCCGGGCGGCTGGCATCAGCGGATCCGTCCAACCAGCCGGCCACCACAAAGAACAACGGGGTAACTGCGGACACATCCATTCAGCCTGACACCAATTTAAACAACCCGGCACCGGCTGCTTCCAACCCTTCTCCGAAGAAAGATCCGGCGGCACAGGAACCAAAAAATCATGACTTGTCGGATATTGTGGCCATTGCCGATCCGGTTGGAGAAACGCCGGTTTACGAAAAGGATGATCCGGTACCATCCAACGATCAAAAACCGAAGTTTCCGCCACCAAAGTTTGAATGGAATCAACCAGGTTTCCTTGATCACTTGATTCCTTGCAAGCCTGAACCGTCCAAAGACTCCACAAAATCAATCATTAAAAAACCGAAAACCAACAACGATCTCAAATGGATTCATTTAAACCCCCGTCACAAGGACGAAGATGACAAACAATCCAATCAGCTCAACCAATCTGATTCATCTGATGTGAAAAACCAAGAAAGCCAACGACGGAGCCAAAATAAGCAGACCATTTCAAGCAAAGAAAAACCTGATCAAGACTTCAAACGGTTTCAAAAGCAGGCCTTGCTTTTCGAAAAGAAAGACAAGCATCCACACAGCAAAAGTAAAAGCCAACCTGTGATGAAAGAGCCGTTCTTGAAATCAAAACCAAAATGGAATCATAAAAAAAGCAGCTAATTCAATTTGAATTAGCTGCTTTTTTATGGCGTGCCCTGGAAGATTCGAACTCCCGACCTTCTGATCCGTAGTCAGACGCTCTATCCAGCTGAGCTAAGGGCACATATTTAGCTGGTGCGGACGAAGGGACTTGAACCCCCACGGTCTAAATGACCACAAGAACCTGAATCTTGCGCGTCTGCCAATTCCGCCACGTCCGCACAACATCATGGAGGCGGCACCCGGATTCGAACCGGGGATAAAGGTTTTGCAGACCTCTGCCTTACCACTTGGCTATGCCGCCATGTTGAATGAAATAAATCAGATCATCAAACAATAACTTTGAAAGGAGGAATCAATGGTGATTACCATTTCATCAAAAATTGAAGGTTTGCAAATTCCCTACGGAATTCTTCAAGAACAATTGGAACCTGAAGATTTTCATCTGGGCGGTGGTTATGATTACGACCACGGCTATCTCGACAAGCCTTTGGATTGGGAATCTGATCAAGGTTACCGTTACTATTTGCGCATTCCCCTTTACACGGTCAAAGGAGAATTGGAATCACGCGACGCCATCGTCAAAATCGGTAAACCTTTTATCATAAAACATGAATTCCTGACAAAAAACGACCAATCCGGAGATATCGGCCTTGTCAGCTCTTTGGTGAATCAATTCTCCAAACCCGTCCCTTCAGCAGATGAACCCATCGATAAAAAATGGATTCAGCGGGCTGAAAAAGTGATTCAAACCATCGAATCCAAACTTGCAACCGTAAGTTGAAGATGGCAGGGGCGGTAGGAATCGAACCCACACTGGAGGTTTTGGAGACCTCTGTTCTGCCATTAAACTACGCCCCTACGATGGTGCTGGTGGAGGGACTTGAACCCCCAACCTACTGATTACAAGTCAGTTGCTCTACCAATTGAGCCACACCAGCCAGTGGTGGCTCGGGACGGAATCGAACCGCCGACACGAGGATTTTCAGTCCTCTGCTCTACCGACTGAGCTACCGAGCCTCATAAAATGGCGGAGAGAGAGGGATTCGAACCCTCGAGGCGGGGTTTGCCCGCCTACACGATTTCCAATCGTGCTCCTTCGACCACTCGGACATCTCTCCGTGTCAAGTCATCCAAAAATAAGTTACTTACTTATTTCGTATTGTTTATCGTGCTGACAAATAATATGATACACAGCCCCTGTCTTCATGTCAAGACAAAAATTACTTTACTTTTTTTCAGAAAACTCCCCTCTTTGCCCTCTCACCTTGGAAGACGGTGAAAAGATTGAGCCCATTCCCATCAAGGAACAGGATACACGCGAGGAACAAAACTGAAAGATCAGGGACATGATATTTGAAAACAATTCCCCCTGTCTGAAATCAGGGGGGATTGTTTGCCTGGCAACGACCTAC
>NZ_JACETT010000025.1:0-1215 GCF_013912365.1 Thermoactinomyces intermedius | reverse complement strand
AGACGGCATTTTCTGTAAAGTTCAATGTTTATGTTTCGGCCTTTTTGCCAGGTCCGGTTGTCAGCATGAATATTGTCGCTCCCCACCTCTACATAAGTAATGAAAGGGATACTTGGAGGTGGCCCTTGAAAATGCGAATAGGCGACAGGAAACCCCGTCGCCTTCAGGATTTGAACAAGTTCTGGCATTGTCATCCGCGGATCACCTGCTCCACCCGCTTTGTGTATTCATCAATGGCCTTTTTCTCTGCCGGTCCTATATGCGGAATGCCAGGAACACGACCGCCGTTTACTTTTGCGTGGCCATGTTCGAGAAGATGAGTAAGTTGATAATCTGTCCGATTGTAGACCACTTGAGCCGTGCCAACTTTCTTCCTGGACCATCCTTTTGCATAGTCCCCGGTCAGACGCGGGCTAGTTCTTTTCAAGACTTTTACTGTTTCTTTGGCCACTTCCTCTTTGGCATTTTCCATCCCCTCTGTGACTTCGTTCGTGTACTCTGCCAGGGCTTTGGCAATTTCTTTTGCAATATCAACCATCCCTAACCACCTTTTCACAAGTGAGCTTGGTTTTTTCTCCCCTTGTTGCTGACCGGATCACTCTATATAGCTTACCTTCATGTTTCAGACGGTCTTCACCCTGGTATTCAAATGAATAGATTTCAAACCGCTTTTCCGGCTTTAGGCCCTGTGCGGAAGCCTCATAAAATTCTGCCGTGCTCACTTCTAACTGATTCGCATATACCATGCGTTCATCTTCTCTTTCAATCGGATTCCCTATTTCGTCATAGTCGGTTTCAACAGATATGAGAAAGATTACATCCTTATGTCTCATTTGGAAAACTCCTATAATCGCCATATAGTGATAGATGTTGTTTAAACATGGTATATACATTTTCAAACCGTTCAGCATCCGGATTATCATACCCGAAATAAGCTTTGCAATAGTAGATGATTGCTTGTTTGATGATCGCATCCGGCATTGTTGCATTAACTTTTGTTTCATCAACACCCGCTTGCACCAGGTCAATTTTTGCCGCTTCTATTAAATTTTCCACTTCACTATCAAAAGCGCTGCTGGTTATCCGCAGCGCTTTTGATAGTGTAGTGGAAAATTTAATAGAAGCGGCAAAAATTGACCCTGTTCAAGCGGGTTTTTGAGGAACAAAAGATAATGCAACAATGCTGGATGCGATCATCAAACAAGCAATCATCTA